>JALYXJ010000362.1 GCA_030947165.1 Gemmatimonadota bacterium | reverse complement strand
CTTCCGCACCCCCCGGCCTGCCTCGGATCTGAGCATCCTCGGGATCACGCGCTGGCGTATCGCCACGCTGCACCTCGAGACGTCGGACGTGACGCGGCGCACGGTTTCGGCGGTCCCCTTCATCGAGCTTTCGCGACTCGTGGCTGCGCCGCGGGTCGCGCGCACCCTGTTCGATCCCGACCGGTTCTACGGCGCCAACCACTTGCTGATGCTCACCGGCGGGTTGCGGCTTCGCGTCGGTGCACCGCACAGCCGGATGGGCAGATATGGTGTTGCGGCCGTCGCGGGTCCTGTCGCTGGCGGAACGGCCATCGCCCGCTCGCCACATTCTCATTGACCTTTCCGCCACCTCACGTGACACCACGAGCCCTCACCCACTCGGCGACAGCGGCCGCGCTGCTCTTCGCGCTCTCCTGCCGCGGCGGCGACGGCACCCGCCCGGACCCGACACCAGTGACGCCGGCCGCGGTGATGACCGTACTCGGACGCGGTGCGGTGCCGATCACGAATCCGCGCATCACTGCCGAGCTGTTCGTGCGCGGCACGACCGCGTACAGCACCACCTGGGGTAACTCCGCCGCCGTCGCGAGCGTGTTTTACATCTGGGACGTGGCCGGCGATGTCCCGCTGCTCGTGGACTCCGTCAAGGTGGACAACGCCACCACCCTCGGTGACGTCGCCGTCTCCGACGACGGTTCGCTGCTGATCGTCGCCACCGAGCGCGCCCCGGGCTCGATCCTGCTGTACAGCCTCGCCGATCCGCGAAAGCCCACCTTGCTGTCGAGATACTCCACCGCCAACACCTCGCCCGGTGTGCACACGGCGGAGGTGGGACGGATCGGGGGCACGCTGTACGGGTTCCTCTGCATCGATCCGGCGGCCGGCGTACCCGCGCGTGTCGTGATCGTCGACCTCAACACGCCGAGCGCGCCCCGCGAAGTGTTCACGCAGGCGCTTGGACGCCCCTACGTCCACGACACCTTTCTCCGGGACGGCCTGCTCTTTCTCGCTCTGTGGAATGATGGCGTCGCCATCTGGGACGTCGGCGGGGGTGGCAAGGGGGGCACGGTCGCGGCGCCGGTGGAGCTGGGCCGCGTGCTCACCGCCAACGGGGAGGTGCACAACATCTGGTGGCTGCACGATCCGACGACGGGCAGCGGCAGGTATGCGCTCGTCGGCGAGGAAGGTCCGAGCACCGGCTCCCAGGCCTCCGGCGACATCCACGTCGTGGACGTGAGCGACATGAGCGCTCCCCGAGAGGTCGCGTACTACACCGTGCCAGGCGCGGGCACGCACAACTTCTCCGTCGACGAGGCGAATGGGATTCTGTACGCCGCGTACTACAACGGCGGTGTGCGCGCGATCGACGTCCGCGGCGACCTCGGAAGCTGCACCGATGCGGAGCGCACGCGCCCCGCCGGGTCGAGCGTGCCGCTCTGCGATCTCACCCGGATGGGCCGCGAGCTCGCCGTCGGTCTCGTGAGTGCAGGCAACCCCGTGTTCATTTGGGGCGTCCAATACACCGGAGACGCGGTCTACGCCTCCGACATGTTGGCCGGCCTCTGGAAACTCCGCCCATTCCGCCGACCGTAGGGCCATTCGAGGTCGCCGCGCGACAGCGGCGGCCTTTTTTCAGTACATTCCAATCACCGGCCGATTGCCCGGTCGGGTGCCCCCATTTCGAGGTCGTTCGAATGCTCCGTCCACGTACCGCGGCCGTCGTCTCCCTGCTGCTCCTGCCGATGGTCGCCGGGGGCTTTCTCCTCCAACAGCCCTCGCCTCGCGGAACGCCGCGACTGTTCGACCAGGTGCTATCGCTGGTCGCGAATCGGTACGTGGATTCCCTGCAGAGCTCCCAGGTGTTCGAGAAGGCTGCCAAGGGTCTGGTGCGGGAGCTCAATGACCCGTACAGCGAGCTCCTCGCGCCCCGGCAGAGCGAGGAGTTCAATCGCAGCACGGGTGGGCGGTACGGCGGAGTCGGCATGCTGCTCGAAGAGCAGAAGAGCGGGGGCACCACCAGCATCGTGGTGAGCCGGATCTTTCCCAACACGCCGGCAGAGAATGGCGGCGTACGCGAAGGCGACCGCATCGTCCGCGTGGATTCGCTCAACGCGTCGGACGCGAAGCTGGAAAAGGTCTCTGATGCGCTGCGCGGCGTCGCCGGCACGCAGGTGCAGGTCGTCTTCGCGCGACCGGGGGTGGCCGAGCCGGTGAAGCTCGCGTTCAAGCGTGCCATCGTGCACGTACCGGCGGTGCCCTATGCCACCATGGTAGGCGACCGTATCGGCTACATCCCGTTGCAGACGTTCAACGAGAATACCGCCGACGAGGTGGAAGCGGCGGCGGTCAAGCTCGTCACCGCCGGCGCGCGTGGGCTCGTGCTCGACTTGCGCGACAACGGCGGTGGCATCGTCGACCAGGCGCTTGCCGTCAGCTCCCTGTTCCTCAAGGACGGTCAGGCCATCGTGAACGTCCGCTCGCGCAACGCGCCGGATGAGATTGCGCGCGCGTCGACCGATCATCTGCCGGTGCAGCCGCCGCTCGTGATTCTGACGGACGGCGGCACCGCGTCCGCGAGCGAAATCGTCGCCGGCGCGCTCCAGGATCACGATCGGGCGCTCGTGCTGGGCACGACGAGCTTCGGCAAGGGGCTCGTGCAGTCGCTCTTCCCGCTCGACGGAGGCTACGCGCTCAAGATCACGACGGGCAAGTGGTACACGCCGAGTGGACGCAGCATCCATCGGGAGCGCAAGCTGCTCGCCGACGGACGCTTCGTCGAAGCGCGGCCTGATTCCCTCGAGACCGAAGCCGAGAAGAAGGCGCGACCGACCTACAGCTCGGACGGCGGCCGCACCGTATACGGCGGCGGGGGCATCACGCCAGACGTCATCGTTCCCGATGACACGCTTGCGACGAGCGAGCAAGAGTTCCTCCGCTCGCTCGCACCGAAGGCGCAGCCCTTCGTGACGGTGCTCAACCAGTACGCCATGGAGCTCAAGCAGACGGCGCGACGCGATTTCACCGTCACGCCCGAGTGGCGCAACGAGCTCCGGCGGCGCTTCGGTGCCGTCGGCATCACCATCGACGCGAAGTACGAGCCGGTCGCGACGAAGGTCTTCGACCGCGAGCTCGATCGGCGCGTCAGTCGTCTCGTCCTCGGCGATGCGGGGGCGCGTCAACGCTCGGCGAACGAGGATCACCAACTCGCGCGCGCCATCGCGCTCCTGTCCAATGCACGGTCCCAGGACGCCCTGTTTGCGGCGGGCCGCACCTCGATCAGCGTTGCTCCGGCGGCACACGCAGTGGTGGGGACGAAGCCGACTCAACGCTAGGAGGACTCGTGGGCGCCGAAGCTCAGACGACGCTGAAGATCGGTCGCCAATCGTTTGCCGGGACGGCGCAGCTGGAGACCGACGAGCTGCGCTTTCGTGGTGACACCCGGTTGCGTATCGCGCTGCGTGACGTGCAGGCGGTGAGCACGAACGATGGAGTGCTGCGCGTCGAGCACACGAACGGCGTCGCCTGTTTCGTGCTCGGCGCCGCCGCGGAGCGATGGGCGGAGAAGATCCGGTCACCGCGCACGCTCGCCGACAAGCTGGGCGTGAAGCGCGGCATGCGCGTCGCCGTGATGGACGTGGTGGACGAGGCCGTTCTCGCCGAGCTCGGAGGCAGTGGCGCGGAGCTCGTGACCGGCTCCGTGCCCGACGGGGCGGCGATGGTCCTGTTTCGAGTCGAGCGACCGCAGGCACTGTCGCAGCTCGCGGAAATGACCGCGCGCATCGCACGTGATGGCGCAATCTGGGTGGTGCATCCGCGCGGCGTGGCCGCGGTCGCCGACACGGTGATCTTTGCCGCCGCGAAAAACGCCGGCCTTACCTACACGAAGGTGGTTCGCTTCTCGGACACCGATACGGCGGAGAAGCTCGTCATCCCGCGTGCGGCGCGGTGATTGCAGCGGCAGATCCAACTCCTACTCCTCTCCGGACATGACCGAGTCCCCCGTCGCCAGCGCCGCTGCTGAGCCGATGATCGCGCCGCACGCCATCGTGGTGCCGCGCACGGCACGGTATTACACCCTCGGTCCGACCCACGGATTTCCTCGCGAGCTCTGGTTCGTCTGTCACGGCTACGGCCAGCTCGCGGGACGATTCATCCGGCAATTCGCTCCACTCGATGACGGCACGCGGTTGGTCGTGGCTCCGGAGGCCCTGTCCCGATTCTATCTCGATCCGATTCCGGTGCGGCGCAGCGATCCGACGCCGCGCATCGGGGCCACCTGGATGACGCGGGAAGATCGGGAGGCGGAGATCGCCGACTACGTGACCTACCTGGAGCAGCTCGCCGGTGAGGTGCGACACCCGCTCGCCGGCGCGGGCCCGCGAATCGTCGTGCTCGGCTTTTCCCAGGGTACGGCGACGGTGAGTCGATGGCTGGCCGCGAGTGAGATGCGCGTGGATCAGCTGGTCCTCTGGGGGGGCACGATCCCGCCGGAGCTCGACCTCGCGGCGTGGGCGTCTCGACTGCATGGAGCCGCGATCACCCTGGTGATCGGCGAGCATGACGAATTTGCCACGCCGGCCGCTGTCGCCGCGGAGGCGGAGCGCCTGTCGGCAGCGGGCGTCGCCTTCACGCTCCAGCGTTATGCTGGCGGGCATGCGATCGAGGCGACAGCCCTCCAGCAACTGGCGAGTGGATTCGCCGGTCACTGACGTGCACGTCGCCTAGCGGCCCTTCTTTTCTCGAAAGCGGTCCAGCTCGCGGCGGTCTCGTTTCGTCGGGCGCCCCTTGTCCTCGAAGACGAACGCTGCGGGCGCCATCCTGAGCTGCTCCGCGAGCTTCTCGCGGGCGGCCTGGCTCGCACCCGTCTCCTCGTAGAGCGTGGCCGCCACACTGGCCGGCCCTCGCCGCTCCGACACCGCGAGCACCGTCACGACGTGTTCGTACGGTCCCATCCGGACGCTCACGACGTCACCGGCCTGGAGCAGCTTCGCCGGCTTCACCCGCTCTCCAGCCAGCAGGATCTTTCCGCCTTCGATCGCTTCGACCGCCAGTGAGCGCGTCTTGAAGAAGCGGGCCGCCCAGAGCCACTTGTCCACCCGCACCCGGCCCGCACCGGGCGCCTCGTCCGTTGTCCGGCACATACCGCAGTATACGTCTCGGCTGCCAGGGGCAGGGCACGTGTCCTCCCGGAGCCCAGGATCGGACAATTCGTCAGAGACGCCTGGCACGCTGCAGGGAGCCCCTTGCGGAAGGACCCGCTCTGAGTAACTTACTGACCAGTCATTAATAACCAGCCGCCCGCAACGGGCCGCCGTATCGCCGGTCGAGCTCCCCAGAGGTCATGTCCGAATCCATCACCGAACCGCGGTGGCGCCGCCTGCCTGAGGAGCGCCCCAAGCAGATCCTCGATGCAGCGCTCGAGGTCTTCGCGGAGCGTGGGCTCGCCGCCGCTCGGCTCGAGGACATCGCCAAGCGGGCCGGGCTCTCGAAGGGCACGATCTACCTCTACTTCCCGAACAAGGAAGAGCTCTTTCGCGAGGTCATCCGGCAGACGGTCATTGCGCGCATCGAGCAGGGCGAGGCGGAGGTGGGCGCCATCCCCGATCCCATGCAGGCACTCTTGGCGTGGATGGAGGGTTATTGGGCGTGGCTTCGCTCTCCGGCCTTCCCAGCGATCTATCGCCTCGTGAACTCCGAGCTGCACAGCTTTCCCGACCTCGCCGCGTTCTACGTCAGCGAGGTGATCGAGCGCGCACAACGGCTGCTCAGCGAGATGTTCGAGCGCGCCATGGCGCGGGGGCAGCTGCGCAGGATGAACCCGCTCGTCGCCGCTCGCATGCTCAGCGCGCTCTTCATCACACACGCACTCTGGTACCATCAGCGCGATTACTTCAAGTCCTTCAAGAACGACGCTCCCGCCGACGAGATGCTCGTACAGATCCGCGAGTTCTTCCTTCACGCCATGCGTCCGGACCCGTCCGACGCCAGCCAGCACGCCAGCACATGAACTGCCAGTCACCGCCATACGCACGCTTCTGGTCCGCCGGAATCACGCTCACGCTGCTCGTCGCATTGCTCGCCTTCCTCGCGCGTGCCGCATCGGCGCAGGAAGTGTCCGCTGACTCGACGACGGTCCGCCTCTCGCTCGGTGAGACGGTGCGGCTGGCCGCACGCCAGAACGTCACGGTCGAGAGCGCGCGGTACCGCGTCCAGGCCGCACAGGCCCGGGTGACCCAGAAGCGCGCCGAGCTGCTCCCGAATCTGTCCGCGGCCGCCTCCGAGCGCCGAGCGACGCTCAACAGTGCCGCCGCATTTCCCATCGAGCTGCCGATCCCGGGAATCGACCCGAACGGCTCGATCCTCGGCCCGCTCGACGTGTTCGACGCCCGCGCGCGCGTGTCGCAGTCGCTGTTCGATCCCGCGGCCCGCACGCGAGTGCAGAGCGCTCGCACGAGTGTGGCCGCCGCCGACGCCGACGTGGGCCAGACGGCCGACGTCGCCGCGACCACCGCCGCGAACGCGTACCTGAATGTCCTCCGCTCCGACGCCGTGTATCGCGCGCGCCTCCAGGACTCCACGCTCGCCGCGGAGCTGCTGCAGATCGCGCGTGATCAGGTCAAGGCCGGCACGGGCGTTGCGCTCGACGTCACCCGCGCGCGCTCCCAGCTGACCGCCTCGCGCACGCAGCTCATCGTGGCGCGCAACGAGCGGGCTCGCACTCGCATCGACCTCGCGCGTACCCTTGGATTGCCGCTCGTGAACCTCGAGCTCGCCGACTCGCTGGCCACGCTGCCACTCAACGTCACCACCACCGAGCGCGCGGCGCTCGACGCCGCGTATAGCGGACGCAAGGACCTCCAGACGCTGCTGCTCTCTGCCGAGGCCGCACGTCAGCAGGCGTCCTCCATCAAGAAGGAGCGGCTACCCACCGTCGGCGTCGTTGCCGACTACGGGCTCAGCCAGCGCAACGGACGGAGCTACCTGGGGACGTACGATCTCGGCCTGCTGCTGTCGGTTCCCATCTTCGACGGCTTCCGCCGTGAGGGCCGCGTCGAGGAGCAGGAGTCGCAGGCCCGCGACCTCGAGAATCGCGCTCGAGACCTCCGCACCCAGGTCGAAGCGGACGTCCGCACCGCGTTGCTCAACCTCGCCTCCTCCGCGGAAGCGGTGGCGTCGGCTCGCGAGCGCCTCACGCTGGCCGAGCAGGAAGTGGCGCAGGCGCGTGAGCGCTTTCAGGCGGGTGTCGCCGGCAATGCCGACGTGATCACCGCGGCTTTCACGCTCAACGTCGCGCGCACGCAGCTCGTGGACGCGCTCACCTCGTACCAGGCATCCCGTGTCGCGCTCGCGCGCGCGCAGGGCTCGATCACGACACTCAGCTAGTTACCCGGCGACCTTCCCGTCGCCCTTCTCGCACGCCCGACCGATCATGGCTACCGCTACGCAACCCCAGAGTCAGAGCAGCGCCCCACGCGCTTCCACCACACCCGCCGTCACGGCGGCGCCGGCGCCGAGCAACAAGCGACGCGTCGTCCTCACCGTCGTCGCCCTGCTGGCCATCCTCGGCGTCATCTGGGGAGTCAAGCAGTGGCTCTACGGCCGCGCGCACGAGAGCACCGACAACGCGCAGGTGGACGGGCACCTCGTGCCGGTGCTCGCCAAGGTCAGCGGCTACGTCACCCGCGTGAACGTCGCGGAGAACGACCGCGTGCGGCAGGACTCCACGCTCGTGCGGATCGACGAGCGCGAGTATGCCGTCAAGCTTGCCCAGGCCGACGCCGACCTGGCCGCGGCCCGCGCGTCCGCGGGCGGTGGCGGGCTGGCAGGGCAGGCCCAGGCCGCGGTGCAGAACGCGACGGGTCAGGAAGCGGCGCTCACGGCGAGCGTGGCCGCGGCGCGCGCAAACGCGGTGAAGGCGGAGGCGGACCTTCGGCGCATGCGTGAGCTCGTCGACAAGCAGGTCGTGTCCCGGCAGCAGCTCGACGCGGCACAGGCGGCCGCTGATGCGGCTCGCGCGCAACTCGTCGCGGCGCAGAAC
>JALYXJ010000361.1 GCA_030947165.1 Gemmatimonadota bacterium | reverse complement strand
TCGTAGGACATGCGGTGGTCGGAGGGGAGGAGATCATAAAGCGAGTCAGGCGGTCGGGCGGACTGGCGGTCTGGCGGTGAACTACCCAACGCCTCGACTGCGACGCCGCCCGACCGCCCGACCGCTTGACCACTCACCGGCAGCTGCGCGATGAGCTCCCGCAATTTTACCAGGCAGGCGGCGTCATTGTCGACGGCATAGTGTGCCACACCGCTCACCTGCGTATGCGTCTCGGCGCCGCCGAGTGTCTCGCTGTCGATCGTCTGGCCGGTCGCGCCCTTCACGAGGTTCGGCCCGCCCAGCCCCATGAACGACGAGCCCTTCACCATGATGATGAGGTCCGAGAGCGCGGGCAGATACGCGCCGCCCGCAATGCACTGGCCCATGACAGCCGCAAGCTGCGGTATCCGCAGATACCGCCGCATGATCGAGTTGTAGTAGAAGATGCGGCTCGCCCCATACTGTCCCGGGAAGACGCCACCCTGATACGGCAGGTTCACCCCGGCCGAATCCACCAGGTACACGATCGGGATGCGGCAGCGCATGGCGACTTCCTGCGCGCGCAGAATCTTCCGAATGGTCTCGGGCCACCAGGAGCCGGCCTTCACCGTCGCGTCGTTGGCGACGATCACCACCGGCCGGCCGTGCACGACGCCCAGCCCCGTGACCACGCCGGCCGCCGGCGCCTGACCGTCGTACTGATCGTACGCCATGAGCAGCCCGAGCTCGATGAAGCGGGCACCGGGGGAGGGGTCGCAGAGACCGGCGACCCGCTCGCACGCCGTCAGCTTTCCCTGCTTGTGCTGCTTCTCGATCTTGTCGGCGCCACCGCCTTCGCGCAGGCGTGCTTCGAGGGCGCGAAGCTCGACAGTCAGCTCGCGGAGCCGGCTCGTCACGGCCGCGTCAGGCTTCCTGATGCGACTGCTCGGCGAACCACGACCGGATGTAGTCGATAAGCTCGGACGTCGGCGTGCCTGGACCGAACAGCCGGCCGGTGCCCATCGCATGCAGGGCGTCCATGTCCTCCTTCGGAATGATGCCGCCGCCCGTGATGAGGATATCCTCCCGTCCCTCCTTCGTAAGGAGGTCCAGCACACGCGGGAAGAGCGTCATGTGCGCGCCGCTGAGGATCGACAGCCCCACGACGTCGACGTCCTCCTGCACGGCCGCGGTCGCGATCATCTCCGGCGTCTGGTGCAGCCCGGTATAGATGACTTCCATGCCGGCGTCACGGAGCGCCGCGGCCACGACCTTGGCCCCACGATCGTGGCCGTCGAGGCCGGGCTTGGCAACCAGAACACGAATGGGTCGCATAGTGCCGAGTAACCTAGCGGGCGCGCCGTCGGCGCGGCAACTCGCGCCGGCGCGCCACGAGCAGCATCTCCCCGGAGCGACGCGTGAGGGGACGGTCGCGAAAGCCGTCGTAGGCCTCCTCCACGACGAGGCCGGTGTCGAGACAGAGCTCGGCGAGCCGGGTCGCCGTGTAAAGGCGAATCCGATGCTCGCGCGCGCCGGACCCCGATGGGCCTTCCCACGCCGTTCGGATCGTCAGCACGCCAGAGAGCGGGTCGAAGGCGCGCTCGTGGCCGATCATCGTCCCGTCGTCGGACTTCCACCAATCGCGGCCAATGAACTTCGCCATCACGCCGTCGCGGCTCCCGCCATGCCACACGAGCGTTCCACCGGGCTTGAGCACACGGACGAATTCGGAGATCACGCGTGCATCGTCAGCCGGTTCGGTGAAGAAGCCGAAGCTCGTGAAGAGATTCACCACGGCGTCGAACCGGCCGGTCCATGACTGTGGCAACGTGCGCATGTCGCCACGGGTGTACTTCAACGTGCGGCCCGTGCCGCGCTTCCTGGCGAGATCGATCAGGTGCTTCGAGTAGTCGAGCCCATCGACCCGGTAGCCGGCTTCGGCAAGCAGGTGGGCGTGCCGCCCCTGGCCACACGGAACGTCCAGGATCTGCGACCCGCTCGGCAGCGCAAGAATGTCGATGAGCCGCGCGACCTCTTCACGATCGCGCGCGAAAGTGAAGATCGGCTGGTACTCGAGCAGGTAGTGCGCGTCGAAGTACGTCGCCCACCAGTCATCGGCCCTCACTCTTGGCTTCACGCGGTCAGTGAGTGATGAGTGGACTGCAACAGAAGTCGGGAGCTTGCACGGCAGAGCTGTCGGCGCAAGCTGTCTGCTGACAGCATTCGCGGTCTTCCATCTTCACTCGGGACTCGCGCGACCCAGGGCGCGAATCGATCGGAGGGCGGCACCACAACCGCGTCCGCCCCTCGTCACGAAATGGCTCCGTGCAGCAGACTCTGGTCAGAAAGGAGCCGCGAGTGTTGCCGACAGCTGAGGGCTCGAGCCGACAGCTCTGCCGTGCAAACTCCCGACGGCCTTGCTCACAACTCGAAGCAGTCAGCTGCTGCCCTCAGAAGAACACCGGCTCGCGGTATGCCCCGAACACATCTTCGAGTGCCCGCCGGATCTCGAACAGCGTGGCATACGCGCGCGCCGCGTCGAGGATGTGGGGGAAGACGTTCTCCGTGCCCCGCGCCGCCTCGCGCAGGCGATCCAGACGCTGCGTGACCAGTGCGTTGTCCCGCTCGGCGCGCACCTTGGCGAGACGGGCACGCTGCTCGCGATCGACCTGCTCGCCGATTTTCAGCAGCGGGATGGAGAGCGCGTCCTCTTCCGTCACGAACTCGTTCACGCCGACGATCACGCGACGATGCTGCTCGATCTCCCACTGCTGCCGGGCCGCGGATTCGTGGATCTTGCGCTGGAACCATCCCTGCTCGAGTCCCTCCACCACGCCGCCCTGCGACTCGATCTCGGCGAACAGCGTCTCGGCCTCGCGCTCGAGCTGGTCGGTGAGCGCCTCCACGTAGTATGACCCGCCCAGCGGATCCACGACGTTGGGCACTCCCGTTTCGTACGCCAGAATCTGCTGCGTTCGCAGCGCGACCTGCACCGCTTCCTCAGTGGGC
>JALYXJ010000357.1 GCA_030947165.1 Gemmatimonadota bacterium | reverse complement strand
GTGCGGAGGTGCTGGTCGATGGCGACCGGTACGCCGTCATGACTGCTCGCGAGCGGTACGAGGATCTCGTGCGGCTCGAGGTGCAGGATCCCGAGTGGAGAAAAGGCTGATGCGCGTGGGACTGATGGCCGACAGCCATGACCGCATTCCGGCGATTGCGGAGTTCGTGAAGCAGATGCAGGCCGCTGGCGTGTCGATGCTCATCCACGCCGGCGATTACTGCTCCCCCTTCGCCCTCCGCCCGATCGAGGAGGCCAGCATGTCGCTCGCCGGCGTGCTCGGGAAGAACGATGGCGACCAGCAAGGACTGCGGGCGCGCGCCACCGCGGGCTTCGGCGCCGAGCTGTTCGAGAGCCCGCACAGCTTCGAGGTGGGGGGGCAGCGCATCCTCGTCGTGCACGACATCGGCGACGTGCAGCCGCGAAGCATCGAAGGGCACAGCATCGTGGTGCACGGCTTCACGCACCAGCAGGAGATGAAGGCCCGCGGCGACACGCTGATCGTGAACCCGGGCGAATCATGCGGCTGGATCTACGGCACTCCCAAGGCCGCCATCCTCGACCTCGACGCGAAGAAGGTGGAATTCCTCAGCCTCGATCCCGCAATCTGGTGCACATGACGGCGCAGAGCCGCGTTCTGATCATCGACTACGGCTCGCAGTACACCCAGCTCATCGCGCGGCGCGTCCGCGAGGCGCGCGTCTACTCCGAGATCCATCCTCCCACGCGCTCGCTCCAGTGGATCCGCGAGTGGAAGCCGACTGGCATCATCCTCAGCGGCGGGCCGAATTCCGTCTACGGGGAGAACGTCCCCACCGCCGATCCTGCGCTGTTCGACGTCGCCCCAACGCTCGGCGTCTGCTACGGCATGCACCTCATGGCGCACCTGCTCGGCGGCGAGGTGATTCGAGGCGGACAGCGTCAATACGGCCGCGATGAGATCCGTCCGACACGGGAGAGCGCGCTGTTCCATGGTTTCTCGCCGAGCGAGACGACCACCGTGTGGATGAGCCACGGCGATCACGTGGAGAAGGCGCCCCCGGGCTTTCGCATCACCGCCGCCGGGCCGGGCAATCCGGTGTCGGCGATCGAGCACGAGTCGCGTCCGATTTACGGCGTGCAGTTCCACCCCGAGGTCGCGCACACGCCGCGCGGACGAGAGCTGATCGCCAACTTCCTGTTCGAGGTCTGCGGTGCAAGCCCGTGCTGGACCCCCGGCGCATTCATCGAAGAGGAGATCGCGAGGATTCGGGAGCAGGTCGGCGATGCCCAGGTCATCTGCGGGTTGTCAGGCGGCGTGGATTCGTCCGTGGCCGCCGCCCTCGTCCATCGGGCGATCGGCGATCGGCTCACCTGCGTGTTCGTCGACACGGGACTGCTGCGACTGCACGAGCGCGAGCAGGTGGAGCAGACGATGCGCACGCACATGGGGATCAAGCTCATCACCGTCGATGCCCCCAAGCAGTTCCTCGGCGCACTGGCCGGGATCTCCGAGCCCGAGGCCAAGCGGCGCGCCATCGGGCACACCTTCATCGACGTGTTCGAGGAGGCGACGGCGAAGGCCGGCACGCACGCGAAGTTCCTGGTGCAGGGCACGCTCTACCCGGACGTGATCGAGAGTGCCTCACCCACGGGCGGACCGTCCGTGACGATCAAGACCCACCACAACGTGGGGGGCCTTCGTCCGGACATGCAGTTCGCGCTGATCGAGCCGTTGCGCGAGCTGTTCAAGGACGAAGTGCGCAACGTGGGCCGCGAGCTCGGCCTCCCCGAGGAGATGGTCGGCCGGCATCCATTCCCGGGGCCCGGCCTGGCGATCCGTGTGCTCGGCGACGTGCACGAGGCGGCCCTCACGGTGCTGCGGCAGGCGGACGCCATCTACCTGGAGGAGATTCGCGCCGCGAATCTCTACGACGAGATCTGGCAGGCGTTCGCCGTCCTGCTCCCGGTGCGCAGCGTGGGCGTGATGGGCGACGAGCGCACCTACGACAACGTCGTCGCGCTGCGGGCCGTCACGAGCACCGACGGCATGACGGCCGACTGGTATCATTTCCCGCACGACGTGATGGCGCGGATCTCCAACCGTATCATCCGCGAGGTGGACGGCGTGAACCGGGTCGTCTACGACGTGAGCTCGAAGCCGCCGGCAACCATCGAGTGGGAATGAGCTGCCACAACTGCGGCGTCGAGCTCTCCGGCGAGTTCTGCGGCGCATGCGGCCAGCGGGCGATCGACCCTGACCCCACGCTCCACGAGTTCCTGCACGAGGCGGCCGAGGAGCTGCTGCACTGGGATGGCAAGCTGGCGAGCACCTTTCGCCTGCTCATCGCGAAGCCTGGCGCGTTGACGACAGAATATCTCGCCGGCCGCCGGATCGGCTACATCTCGCCGCTCCGGTTGTACCTCACGTGCAGCGTGCTGTTCTTCTTCGCGAGCGCATTGCTCCCACAAGGAGCCGTCGTCACCAACCGCGGTCGCGAGGTGAGCACGCAGGTCGGATTGATCAGCATCAGCGAGGGCGACAGCGTGGCCACCATCGCCGCCCTCGACACGCTCGCGAAGCACGGGCGGTGGGTCGGGCGGGTATGGGGCTTCCATTTCGGCAACGCGATGCGGCACCGCACCGAGCTCCGGCGCGACCTGACGAGTGCCATTCCGAAGACGATGTTCGTGCTAGTGCCTCTGTTCGCCGCGCTCGTCGGCGTGGTGATGTATTCCCGCCATCGCCGGTATCCGCAGCATCTCGCGTTCGCGCTGCACCTGCACGCCTTTCTGTTCCTCGCCCTCACCGTCATGCTCGTGCGACGGCTCACGTCCGTCACGGAACTGGCGGCGGTGGTGCAGATCGCCGGCCTCCTGGCGATCGCCATCTATTTCGCGATCGCGCTGCGGCGAGTGTACGGCGGATCGAGGCGCTCCACAATCCTCAGCGCGGGCGCCATCGGATTCATCTACTTCGCCGCGTTCCTCGGTGCGATGGTGTTGACGTTCGGGTTGATTGTGTTGATGCAGTTTTAGGGGGGGCGGTCGGGCGGTCGGGCGGTCGGGCGGTCGGGCAGTCGGGCGGTCAGGCGGTCAGGCGGTCGAGCGGAACGATGGCGGCCAAAACCGTTGGATGCCTGTTGCGACTCCGGCACAGGTTAGCGTCTCCCAATGCAAGACGCCGCCAATCTTCGCGTAACGGAGCAGGCCCGCCGGGTCGCAATACTCGTGTACGAAGGCACGCGACAATTTCCCGCCGCGGAACGCTACGGGCTCACCGCACAGATGAGAGACGCCGCCGTGTCGATCGGCTCCAACATCTGCGAAGGTTGTGGTCGGCAGGGAGACAAGGAACTCGCGCGATTTCTGCAGATGGCTTACGGCTCCGCGAGCGAGCTGCAGTTCCAGGCCGGATTGGCGCGCGATCTGGGTTTCTTATCGAGGGAGATCGGCGAGCCGATGCTCGACGAGGTCACGCGCGTAAAGAAGATGCTCTCGCGCCTGATCAACGCGATTCGCCGAAGCAGACCGCCCGACCGCCCGACCGCCCGACCGCCTGACCGCTACACCCCCTTTTCCTTGAGCAGGTCGAGAAACTGCCTCGGCTCCGTCAGCCCCAGCAGCCGCTGCGGCACGTCCGGCTCCTTGGAGAACTGCGCGATCTTTCCCAGGACCGGCAGATACTGGTTGGAGACCTCGAGCGGCGGCGCGACGATGAGGAAGAAGAAGTTCACCGGCTTGTCGTCGATTGCCTTGAAGTCCACGCCCTTCGGCTTCCGCCCGAAGGCGACGCGAAGCTTGTTCACGACCAGCGAGCGGCAGTGAGGGATCGCGATGCTGCGGCCGATCCCCGTCGAGCCGAGGTTCTCGCGCCGCTTGAGCATCTTGTAGAGCATCCCCTCCGACTTCTCGTCCAGCTTGAGAAGGGCAATGAGCTCCTTGAGGATGTCGTCCTTCGTCTCTCCCTCGAGCTCGAGCTTGATGGCGTCTTCACTGAAGAACTCGCGCAGTTCCATCTCGGCGGATCCGGTGCTGGGCAGTGCTGGGGCCGCGGTGTCATCCCGCTCGAGCAAGGCGAGTGTCGGGACGGCGGCGTATCGTCGTGGGCGAACCGGGGAAACTACCCGCGCGCGCCAGCCCTTGTCAAACGTTGGCGTTGCTTGGAGTTCCGAGCTTCGGTAACTTTCCTCGATGCCGTTTCCCTTCCGGATCGACGCCGACGTCCCACTCTACCTCGCGCCCATGGCCGGCGTGTCGGAATCTCCATTCCGACAGCTCTGCCACGAGCACGGGGCGGACGTCGTCGTGACGGAATTCCTGTCGGCCGAAGGGATTCGCCGCGAGAACGAGGCGACGATCCACAAGCTGTCGTTCGGCGCCGGCGAGCGGCCGATCGGCGTCCAGATCTTCGGCGCCGATCCGGTCGCGATGGGCGAGGCCGCCCGCTTCGTCTCCGACGTGTTCGAGCCCGAGTTCATCGACATCAACTTCGGCTGTCCCGTGAAGAAGGTCGTGCGCCGCAACGGAGGATCCGGCTGCCTCCGCGACCTCGATCTCGTGCAG
>JALYXJ010000282.1 GCA_030947165.1 Gemmatimonadota bacterium | reverse complement strand
GTCGGAGGGTGAGCCGGCTCGAGCGGTGCGCCGAGTCGAGCGCGGTCGCCACGGACGGAAAGTTCACCGGCGAGAGCTCACCGTTCGTCCACTGTGGCAACCGATCGCGATACCGTGGGCTCACTGGATTACCCGACTGGCCCCCCGGATAGGTCGCCCACGCGCGCAACTCGGGCCCGAGCTCAACGACCATCCGCCAACTTGGGCCATGGGTTCCGGTGCCACTGGACGGGCTGAGTGTTCCGGGCCCGCCCGCCACCGGAATGTCGAGGGCCGAGAGCGCCGGCAGACGCAGGAGGTGTGGAACGTTGGCATGTCGGACGCGCTCCCACCGCCAGCCGTCGCCGTCCGGATCGCCATACTTGGCGCGCGTTGCCGCCAGCGCGGCGATGAGGCTCGCCGCGAGGATGTCGTCGCGCTGTTCCACCCGACTCGTGGCGTGATCGTCCCACCAGACGCTCGCCGAATCTGCGAGCAGCTCCGCCAGCACACCGCCCGGGGGGGTCACCACTCGGCGCGCCGAGCCGGGTGTGATCGCGAGCTCGTCCCACGTTCGCGATACAAGCTCCTGCATCGCTGCCTCGAACAGAATGGCGCCGCGGTTGTCGCGCGTATAGCGACGATCCCACTGCGACAGCAGTCCGCTCGCCTCGGAGAGCCGCGCCGACTCCCTGTCCATGTTCGCCCGTGCGAGCACGCGCTGCGCCGCCGCGAGAAAGTAGGGCACGAACAGGTCGGCGCGGGCGCTCCCGGGATCGGTCTGATATCGGCGCATTGCGTCGGGGGTGGCGAGCGAGTCGGCACGCAACAGCGCGTTGATGCGCATCGCGCGCCAGGGGTCGTAGCTGCCGCCCCACCATCCGCGGGCAACTCGCGGATCGATCGGTTGCTGGTTGGCCGACGCGAGGAATCCCTGCGCCGGATCGAGCGACTGCGGATACGCCGCGACCGGCAGCGCGCCGGTCCAGTCGCTCGCGCTGCTCGTTCCATCGCGCAGCTCGGCCCCGCTGCCATCGCCGGGTCGCACGGGAAAGCGTCCGGTGGAGCGAATGGCGATATGACCGCCGCGATCGGCCGCGAGCATGTTCTGCGGGGGCGCCTGAAACGATCGCGCGAAGCCGTCGAGGAGCTCGGCCGCCGAGTGCGCGTGCGACGCCTCGTAGAACGCCGTGAGCTCGCGCCCTCCCTCCAGCACCGTCCATCGCATCGACATCCAGCGTCCGCGCACGCGACGCATGGGACCGCGATGCGTGAAGTAGAGCGTGTCGGTGGCGATCGTCTCGCCGCGCTGGCCGCGATAGACCTCGATCCGGCGCTCGAGCGGACGCCATGCATCGTCGAGCCGGTAGCGGGTGGGATGCACCTCGTCGTCCACCTGCTCGACGTAATAATCCAGCACGTCGGCGCTGGTATTGGTGAACGTCCATGCCACGTCCCGATTGAAGCCGATGACGATCCCGCCCGCGCCGGGAATGGTCACGCCGTACACGTCGAGCTTGCCCGGCACCACGAGGTGCGCCTCGTACCAGATCGACGGCAGCGAGAGGTCGAGGTGCGGATCGCCTGCCAGCAGCGCGTGCCCGTTCGCCGAGCGACGCGGAGCGACTGCCCAGTTGTTGCTGGCCATGGCGCGCGGTTCGTCGACCGCCGCCATGCGCTCGCGGACGAGCGACGGCAGGAACGCATTCGTCGCGGCGACAGTCTGAGCGCTCGCGCTGTCGGGGGCGCCGGGCGGCGGCAGCGGGTGAAAGTCGAATCGTGTCGCGTGCTGGCCGTTGGGCTGGATCGGCTCCTGGATCGGGAAGTCGTCGGGGAAGAGGGCCTTCGCCGCGCGCTCACCCACGCGCGACGCCGCGGCCGCGCGATCGTTTTCCGTGGCGAGATACGCGAGCGTCCATCCCATGCGGTTCATGAGATGGTAGGTGTTCGCTGTCGTCCATGCCTGCGGGCGCGTGCCGGTGAGCCGGAACTCCAGCGGCAGCTCGCTCGCCGGCATCTGCCGGACGTACGCGTTGATGCCGTCGGCGTATGCACGCAGGTTGCGCAGCGCGCTCGAGGTATCCGATCGCTCGGCAGCCACGAGCCGCTCTGCCACGCGCGGCAATCCGAGCCCACGCATCTCGCGGTCGAGCGGTAGCGCACGTGGTCCGCCGATCTCGGTGAGCCGGCCACTTGCCGCCATCGTCTGGAGGTACAGCTGGAACAGTCGGTCGCGCGCCACCACGTAGCCGAGCGCGCGATAGGCGTCCTCCTCGCTCGCCGCGAAGATGTGCGGCACCGCCCGTTCGTCGTACAGCACGGTCACGGAATCGCCGAGATGGAGCACGCGCGCCGATGCGTCGTGGGGGAGCGACGCCGAGCGGGCGAGCGACCACACGCCGTGCCCAGGATCCAGGAAGGGACCGAGTGCGGGAAGGGGCCCGACGCGTCGCGCGCCGAGCGCGAGCGCGGCGGCGAGGACCACGACCGCGACGATCGCTCGTCGCATCACTGGCCGGTACGCGGCTCCACCCAGATGTACGGTCCCGTAGGCTCCTTCCCGGGCGGCAGCGCACGCGGCACTCCATTCGCCTTGGGGCCGAGCGACTTGATGTAGCGGTACATCGCGCGCAGGTCGCGGTCGCTCATCAGCTTCGTGTTCCACCACGGCATCGGCGGCTTGCCATCGCCGCCATCGGCTGTGCGCAATGTCTCGACCCAATGGTCTTCCGTCTGGCGCTGCGTGATCGTCCGCAGATTCTTGCCATACGAGGTCCCCCACGCGCCGCGGAAGCCGAGATTCAGGCCGGCGAACCGGTCGGCGGGCGGGATCTTTCCCCCGCTCTCCGACCAGCCCTGCGTGTGACAGTCGTTGCAGCTGCCGACGATCGTCAGATACTCGCCCGCCTGCTCCATCGTCGCGGCTTGCACGGCCGGTCCGCTGCTGGCCGGCATCGCGCTCGAACTGGCTGCGGATGAGCTGGCGGCCCCCGTCGACGGCGCTGACCCATGACAGGCGAGCGAGGCGAGGAG
>JALYXJ010000268.1 GCA_030947165.1 Gemmatimonadota bacterium | reverse complement strand
CGCTTCAGCGGCATCGATCCGGAAAGCGACTACAACCAGTACGGCAACCTGCCGTCGGATTTCCAGACGGCGCCCGCACCCTCGTACTTCACCCTGCGCCTCAACCTCGGCTTCTGAGACTTCGCCCATGGCCATGCATCTCTTTCGACCCGGACGGCGTCTCGGCTGGCTCCGCCACGCCTCCGTCGCCCTGCTGGCGGTCGGCTGCTCGCATTTGACCGATCCGCTGCTCCAGGCGCACGACCCGGACAACATTCCCGCCGGCGCCACCCAGTCCATCGCCGGCGCGGAAGGCCTGCGGTTGGGCGCCCTGTATCGTCTCGTCACCATCACGGCCGGCGCCGATACGGCTGGAAAGGAAAGCATCTGGCTCTGGGGCGGATATCTGACCGACGAGTGGAAGTCCGGCGATACCTTCGCCCAACGGATCGGGGCTGACTCGCGCTCCGTGCCGAACGCCGATCCGATCAACGAGCGCGTGTATCGCGACCTCCAACGCGCGCGGCTGACGTCGGACCAGGCCGTCGCGGCGCTCCAGACGTACAAGCCCACGGCGAAGGGCGAGATCGGCGAGATGTACTTCGTGAAGGCGTACACGCTGATCCAGCTTGCCGAATCCTATTGCAACGGCCAGGCACTCGGCTCGTACGATGATCAGGGGAAACTGATCTACGGCGACATGGTCACGAACGACGCCCTCTACCAGATGGCCGTGACAGCCACCGACGCTGGTCTCGCGGCGCTCGGCACCGCTTCCGATGCATTGTCGGCGAGCGCGCGGAACGCCCTGCGCATCACCAAGGCCCGCGCCCTGACGGATCTCAAGCAGTACGCCGCCGCTGCCACGGCCGTCTCGACCGTGCCGACGGATTACGTGTACCAGGTCACCTTCAAGAACTCCTCGATCATCAATAACATCTGGGAGCTCAACGTCGCCGAGGCGCGCTACGTCGTCGGCGACAGCGTCGATGCGGCGGGGAGGCTCAGGAACGCGCTGCCATTCTTCTCGGCCGGCGATCCCCGTGTTCCGACGGACGTCGGCGGGCGCGCGTTCGATTCGTCCACGCCGTGGGTCGGGCAGCTCATCTGGTCGAAGGATGGCCCGAACCAGGGCGACGAGGATCCGGTGGCGGTCGTGAACGGGATCGACGCGCGGCTCTACGAGAGCGAGGCACAGCTGGCCGCGGGTGACATCGTCGGCTGGCTGGCGACTCTCAATGCGCTGCGTCTCGGACCGACCAAGGTGTCGGATGCGGTCACCATCGGCGGACCCGTCGGCGACGTCTTGCCGCCGCTGGTGGATCCAGGCACGCCAGCCGGTCGCATCTCGCTTCAGTTCCGTGAGAAGGCGTTCTGGACGTACGGCCGCGGTGAGCGGCTGGGCGATCTGCGCCGGCTCGTTCGGCAGTACGGCCGTCCGCAGGATCAGGTCTTCCCGACTGGCACCTTCTTCAAGGGCGGCGCATACGGTACGGACGTGAACCTGCCCGTACCGCAGGCGGAGCTCAACAACCCGACCTACAAGGGATGCATCGATCGAAGTGCCTGACGCACGACACGACGGCTCGAGCCGTCGCACCCCGGTGCCGTTGCCGAATGGCGGCGACGCCACCTTTGATGAGTCAGATGCCCAATCGAGTACAAGCACGCGCCGCGCATCGGCAACTCGGCAACGACATCGGGGTGACTCGGCGCGAAGCTGCAGGCGACAAGCCCCGAAGCCAGGGCAGAAGACGCTGTCAGCGGCAAGCTGACAAGCGGTAAGCTTTCGCTGATCATTGCACCGAACGGCATCGCGAAACTTGAGCTAAAACGTGACGAAAGGCGGCACAATCGCCGTTCGTCACCAGCGCAGCCAAGTATCGCGATCTTGTTCGCATCGGCGACGATCAGCGAAGGCTTGTCTGAGCAGCTTGCCGCTGACAGCGTCAGTGAGGTAGACAACCACCGCAGTCGGTTGTCCTGTCGTCGACGCATTACCCCGGCAGCATGCTGACCACGAGCTGCAGCAGCGCCTCCGGCAACTGTTCAGGCGACCGCAGCACCCGGTAGCCGTTCACTCCGAACAGGTGCGGCAGGTACTCCGCCTCCTCGCGGTCCACCGTAAGGCAGAAGGTGTGCACTCCGGCGGCGCGAGCCTCCAGGACGGCGCGCCGGGAATCGCCGACCGCATAGGAGCCCTGATATCCGCCGACGTCGTTTGGCTGTCCGTCGGAGAGGATGAGGAGCAGTCGTCGCTCGGCTGGTTGGGCATTCAACACGGTCGTCGCGTGCCGGATCGCGGCGCCGAGTCGCGTGTTGCGTCCCGAGGTGAGCGCCGACACGCGGCGGCGGAGCCGTGACGGATCGCGCTCGATGAAGGACTTCATGGTGTCCACCTGTACGTCGTGACGCCCGCTGCTGGAGAATGCGAGCACGGCATACGGGTCGCTCAGTGCATCGAGCGCCTCACTCGCCAGCAGCAGCGTCGTGCGCTCGACGTCCAGCACGGTGCGCCCGGGCGACACCGGCGAGTCGGTGGAGCCGCTCACGTCCACGAGAAGGAGAATGGCCATGGTGCGTCGCGCCGGCTTGGTGAGCTGATAGAGCCGATCGCTCGGAATGTGCCCGCGCCGCATCTCCACCAGCGCGGCCACGCACGCGTCGAGATCGAGCTCGTCTCCCGCGCGTTGCGCTCGGAGACGGGTGCGCTGCGCGCGCAGCGGCTCGAACCGCGCGCGAATCTGGCGGATGATGGGGGCGTGGTCCCGGAGCGTGGCTGCTGCCCAGGCGTCATCCGTCTCCGCCGCGACCGAGGCGTGCACCGTCACCTCGGCGGGCCGATAGCGATCGGCGTATTCGTCCCACTCGCGGTAGTGCACGCCCCCGGGCGTCGGCGCGCTCCGGTCCTGCGGATGCGTGGAGCGCTCCTCAGCGGCAGCGCTCGCGGCCGCGACGGCTGAGCGGCCCTCGCTCTCCTCCATCACGGGAACAGCTTCGTCACCGTCGCCGGACTCGCCGCCGCCCTTTCCTTGCGACGACTCCGAGGAAGTTGCAGCCGTGCGTCTGTCGCCGACGATCGGTGACGGGGCAGCCCACGGCGCCAGTCCGCTGACCGCGCCCTCCGCCAACTGCCAACGCCCGACCGCGCGCACGCGGCGATACGGACGTCCCGCCGCGGCGGCGCGAATGCGCTCGGCCTCGGCGCGTGCCCAGGCGCGCGACTCACCTGGTGTGTTCGTCTCGAGCCCGACGCGTCGCGTCGATGCCGGATCCGCCGCCAGCGTTTGCTGGAGCAGCGCCTCCACCTCACGCTCGCCACCGCGCAGCCGAGTGAGCGGTGGACGTCCGGCGAGATCGGCGCGTCGCAGTTCGGCGATCGAATCCTTCAGTCCAGGGGCCTGCCTGGCGATGGCCAGATCGATCGACGCTCCCTCGGCGATCATGAAGAGGTCGCGCTCGAGTGGATCGCCTGGCAGCTCGCTCGCTGCCGTTCCGCGCACGTGACGGACGGCCTGTTCGATGGCGATCAGCCGGAACTGCGCTCGTGCGCCATCGCCACGGGTGTGCGCCGTGATCGCCGCCGGCAGGATGATGTCGTACTTCGTCTGCGCGTCATCTTCGGGGCGCGGCGTCGTGCCGCCCACGCTGAACCGACGTCCGAACATCGCCGCCAGCAGCAGCTCGATCCGGCGACTCATCTCCTCGATCGGGACGACTGGAGGAGTGCGCGCGCTGCGCCGCGCCGGCGCCAGCAGGCGTCGCGCGATCCCGATCGCTCGGTTGCGGAGCAGACGGTGCAGGCGCATGCGAGAGAGCCGTTAGATCGTCTGCGCGACCAGGTCGTCGATCGCGGCCAGCAGATCGGGATCGTCGGTCAGCGGCGACGCGAGCGCAGCACGACAGGCGTCGTGAGGCGCGATGCCGCGTGTGATGAGACGGCCGGTGGACACCAGCAACCGTGTGCCGGGGCCCTCGGCGAGTCCCTGGTCGCGCAGCCGTCGGACCTGCTGCGCGACCTCCACCAATGCACGCGCCATCGCGCGCGACGTCCCACTCTCGTGCGCGACGATCTCCGCCTCCTGCGCCAGTGGGGGAACGTCGAGCTCCAGCGACACGAAACGCTGGCGCGTGCTCGGCTTCAGCTCCTTGAGCGCGTGCTGATATCCCGGATTGTACGAAATGACGAGCTGGAAGCCGGGCGCTGCTTCGAGGAGCTCGCCCGTCTTCTCCAGTGGCAGCAGCCGGCGGTCGTCGGCGAGCGGATGGATGACGACGAGCGTATCCTGACGCGCCTCCACGACCTCGTCGAGATAGCAGATCGCGCCCGTGCGTACGGCGGTGGTGAGCGGACCGTCCGTCCATACCGTCTCACTGCCACGTATCAGATAGCGTCCGGTCAGGTCGCTCGCCGAGAGATCGTCGTGACAGGCCACGGTGATGAGCGGGCGGCCGAGCAGGTGCGCCATGTGCTCGACGAAGCGCGTCTTGCCACATCCGGTCGGTCCCTTGAGCATCACCGGCAGCCCCTGGGCGTGGCAGGCCCGGAAGACCTCTGTCTCGTTGCCGACGGGCAGGTAATACGGAGCGTTGTCGCCGGCGGTGTGCCCGCCGGCAGTGGCGTACGGGGTAGCCGCACTCATGACGAATGATCTCTCACGGTTCGTGGTGGCAACATAATTGTATACAGTACTTGGCGACTGGTCGATTCGGCAACCCCGGCCAGGGAAAAGCGAGAGAGAGGCCTAGTAGGGCTCCCGCGGACCGTTGCCTCGCTGAGTCGATGCTTCCGGCCGATTGGCCCGTATCTCGCCTTCATGACCGGACGTATCGCCGGCCGCGAATCGCGGCCTCTCCCACGCTACCAGAGAGACCACGTGATGACATTGCGTCCAATGCTGACGAGACCGCTCCTCGCCGCGCTGCTGCTGCCCATACTTTTCCTTGGTGCCTGTGCGAAGGGCGAGCCCAAGGCAGCATCGGGGACTTCGGCCGGTGATGTGAGTCGTTCCGCGTGGTCGCCGGCGAACCTCACTGCCGTCAAGGGCGTTCCGGTGGCGGCCCTGCGCGCCGCGATCGCCCAGCGCCTGGCCGCGAATCGGCCAGCCGGGCTCACCGAAGAGAGCTGGGGACATACGCAGCGTCTCTACAAGCGCTACGGCAATACCCCGCTCTGGCTCACGAACGACGGCCTCGAGAAGGACCGCGCCGGTGCACTCATTAGCGCCGTGCTGAACGCCAACGCCGACGCCCTCAAGCTCGACGACTATCCCGTCTCGGAGCTCGCCAATGCGATCGCGAATGTTCGCCGGGCCGCGCAGCCGACCGCCGAACAGCTCGCGGACGCCGACGTGCTGCTGACGGCGACGTATGCGGCGCTCGGCGAGGACCTGCTCACGGGTCAGGTGGACCCGCGCACGATCGCCCAGAGTTGGCACATCGATCCGCAGGATGAGAACGTCGACAGCGCACTCGTTCGAACACTCGGGCAGATACCGCTCGACAAGGCGATCAATGCGATGCGACCACAGAACGAGGACTATGCGGGTCTGCAGAAGGAGCTGACTCGCTACCGCGCGGTGGTCGCGAAAGGCGGCTGGGGAACGATCCCCAAGGGCAAGGCCCTCAAGATGGGGCAGAGCGATTCACCGGCCCGACTCGCCGCGCTCCGGACGCGACTTGCCGCGGACGGCATCACGGTGGCGGTGCCCGCGTCGGCGTCGGTGTACGATGCGGCCCTCGCCGCCGGTGTCGCACAGTTCCAGGCGCACCACGGTATCGCGGTCGACAGCGGGCTCGGGACCGAGACGCTCAACTCCCTCAACGTGCCCGCTGCGTACCGTCTCGGGCAGATCTCGGCGAATCTCGAGCGACAGCGCTGGATGCCTCGCGCCCTCGGCTCGCGCTACGTGATCGTGAACGTGCCCGCGTTCCAGCTCGAGACGTACGACAAGGGTGAGAAGGCGCTCGACATGAAGGTCATCGTCGGCCAGGAGTACGAGGACAAGGCGACGCCGGTCTTCAGCGATTCGATGGAGACCGTCGTGTTCAGGCCGTACTGGAACATCACCCCTGACATCCAGGCGAAGGAGATCGAGCCCAAGATCGCGGCCAACCCGGGCTACCTCGAGAGCGAGAACCTGGAGTACTACAAGGACGGCGGTGCCACGCGCATCCGTCAGAAGCCCGGTGGCAAGAATGCGCTCGGTCTCGTGAAGTTCCTGTTCCCCAACGACTTCAACATCTACCTGCACGACACGCCCAACCACGAGCTGTTCGACAAGGACGTTCGCGCCTTCAGCCACGGCTGCATCCGTGTCGAGAAACCGACCGAGCTGGCGCAGTGGGTGCTCGGTTGGGACGCGGCGAAAGTGGCCCAGATGGAGCAGGGCACGGACAACAACTCGGTGAAGCTGCCGCGGAAGCTGCCGGTGTACATCACCTATGGCACTGCCTACATACGCGACGGCCAGCTCTACTTCGGCAACGACCTGTATCATCGCGACGACAAGCTCGTGAACGCCTCGGCAGACGGTGCATTGCCCAGTGCGCGGGCGGTGCAGGCACTCGAGGCGCTTCGGCGGATCGCGACGGGGTGATCCGCCGTTAACCGGCGCAGCGTTGGGAGGCAGTTGTCGCCGGTGTCGGCCATCGCGACGGAAGTCGCCGGTGCTGCTCATCCATGGGGACGACGATCGCAACGTCCGCTTCAGCTCGACGGTGGACCTCGCGCGACGCCTTGCGGGAGCGGGTGTGCGCTACGAGGAGATCGTCATTCCGGACGACACCCACCACATGATGCGGCACGCCAACTGGGTGCTGGTGGATCGTGCGACGGCGGAGTTCTTCGACCGGATGCTGCGGGGATCGGGCGCCGTGGGGGCGGCGGGGCGATAGCTAGTCGCTGATCTTGCCGCTCATCAGGGCGGCGCTCACGAAGCTCGCGAG
>JALYXJ010000262.1 GCA_030947165.1 Gemmatimonadota bacterium | reverse complement strand
GGGTGGGAGAGACTGCCTTCCAGTTCATCATCGGCTCGCCCATCCCCATGAACACGATGTTCGTCACGGGCACGGGTGGATCGAGGAGCCGCATCTCGCGCACCTGACCCGCTATCTCGAACGTGGACAGGTTCCGACTAAATCCCATCGCGCCGGTCGCGCAGAACGCACAGCGGAGCGCACAGCCGGCCTGCGACGAGATGCAGAGCGTGACGCGATTCCCGTCGGGGATGGCCACCGTCTCGATGGCCTCGCCGTCGTGCAGCCGGAACAGGAACTTCTGGGTGCCGTCGTTGGACAGTTGGCGCACCGACAGCTCGAGCCGCGGGAGGTCAAACCGCTCGGCGAGGGCCGCTCGCAGCGATGCCGGCAGGTCCGTCATGTCCTGGAACGACGCCACCGGCGCTCCCCACAGCCGGCGCATCACCTGTCCCACCCGGTAGCTCGGCTCGCCGAGCTCG
This sequence comes from Gemmatimonadota bacterium, assembly GCA_030947165.1. The sequence goes on along the minus strand of JALYXJ010000262.1, from coordinate 4,935 downwards.
CTCATGACGGCGGCCAGGCGCGCCTCGGCGTCGTCGGGAGTCAGGTCGAGGAGGTTTTCGCGCGCGGATGTCGGACTCACAGCAGGCTCACAGCTTCGTCGGTGGACTCGACACCGACGAGTCCGCAACCGCGGCGAACGTCATGCGCCGCATGGAGTTGAGCTTAGTCGCCAAACGGCCTTTCTGCAACCGCGGTGCTACCCGCGGCCCCGCAGTGGCGCTAGCTTACAGGGTTGGTTGCAGGCGGCGCGCGCACGAATGCGAAGGCGCCGAGCTTTCCTTTGCACGCACGTAATGTCTGAATTGGCGCTGGCCACAACTCATCGCTCTCATCTCAGCGGCGCACTTCGCGCCGAGCACGTCGGAACAACTGTTCGCCTGGGAGGGTGGGTCCATCGCGCACGAGATCTCGGCGGCCTCGTGTTCATGGATCTTCGCGATCGCGCCGGGCTCGTCCAGGTTTCGTTCGATCCATCGACCGCTGGTACCGAGGTGTGCGCACTTGCCGCGTCGCTCGGCGCGGAGACGGTCGTGCTCGTCGAGGGTGTGGTTGCGCTGCGCCCGGACGCCATGCGTAATCCGGAGATGACCACCGGCGACGTGGAGGTCCGCGCCACCGGGCTGCGCATCGTCGGTCCAGCGGATACGCCGGCGATCCCGGTCGCACGCGGCAAGGGCGAGCAGCTCGCAGCCGAAGAGCTCCGGCTGCGGCACCGATACCTCGATCTCCGTCGCGACGACCTGCAGCGCAACATGATCCTGCGGCATCGGCTCATGCAGTGCACGCGGCGTTTCCTGAGTGATGCGGGATACCTGGAGATCGAGACGCCCATCCTCACCAAGCCGACTCCCGAAGGTGCGCGAGACTATCTCGTGCCGAGCCGCGTGCACGCCGGCGAGTTCTACTCGCTGCCGCAGTCGCCGCAGATCTACAAGCAGCTGCTGATGGTGTCCGGATTCGACCGCTACTTCCAGATCGCGCGCTGCTTTCGGGACGAGGATCTTCGCGCCGATCGCCAGCCGGAGTTCACACAGATCGACATCGAAGCGTCGTTCGTGGGGCAGGACGACATCACGACGATGGCCGAGGGGCTCATGCGCGCGCTGTGGGCGGAGGGGGGGAGCACCGTGCCCGCGGCTATCCCGCGGATGTCGTACGCCGACGCGATGGAGCGGTACGGCATCGATCGTCCCGACCTGCGGTATGGGATGCAGATCGAGGATGTGAGTGTGCTTTTTCGTGGAGTAGCGTTTCCCTTCACGTCGACGGCGCTCGACGCCGGTGGCCGCGTGCGCGGGATTCGCGTGCCCGGCGGCGCGACGCTCTCGAGAAAGCAGCTCGACGAGCTCGACGCGATTGCGAAGAGTGCGGGAGCGCGCGGCCTGATGCGGCTCAAGCGGGTGAACGGCGTGCTGGAGGGTCCGGCGGCCAAACTGTTGGAGGAGAGCGCCGCCCGGAAGCTGGGGCTCCTGGAAGGCGAGCTCGGCCTCTATGTGGCGGGGCTGGATCGCGTGTCGAACCCCGCGCTGGACCGCGTGCGCCAGGATGTGGCGCAGCGAATGCAACTCGTGCCGTCAGACGTGAATGCATTCGTGTGGGTGACTGACTTTCCGATGTTCGAGCGCGACCCGGAGACTGGCGCGCTGGCGGCGGTGCACCACCCATTCACGGCTCCGAATCCGGACGATGTGCCACTGCTCGCGTCCGCGCCGTGGGAGGCGCGCGCGCTCTCGTACGACCTGGTGCTCAACGGCACCGAGCTCGGTGGCGGCAGCATCCGCATCAGCGATCCGACCGTGCAGTCGCGCATCTTCTCGCTGCTCGGCATCGACCAGGAGACGGCTCGCGCACGGTTCGGCTTTCTGCTGGAAGGATTGCGGGCCGGCGCGCCCCCGCATGGCGGGATCGCCTTCGGCTTCGACCGCATCGTCATGCTCCTGGCCGGCGCGACGTCGCTGCGTGACGTGATCGCATTCCCCAAGACGACCGCGGCGCGCGCCCTGTTCGAGGGCGCACCGTCGCCCGTGCCACCGCACGACCTGCACGACCTGCACATCCAACTGGAGTCGTAGCGCGAGTGAGTGACAGTTCCGTAACGCAGAAGCTGTCCACCGAAGGAGCGGACATGCTGACCCTCGCCGGGGTGAACGACGGCAACCTCGTGGAGCTCTCGCGTCTGTGCGGCGTGAAGGTCGCGCTGCGTGGCGATGCGATGTCCATCAGCGGACCGCAGGCGCTGGTGGAGCGCGCAAGCGACATCGGACGGCGGATGGTCGAGCGGGCGCGCCAGCGCATGGAGCTCACCCCCGACGATGTGCTGCGTCTCAGCGAGGACGACGGCTCGTCCAACGGTGACGGCTCGCCGGCCGGCGACGGCCGGATCGCGCTGCCCGGGATGCGGAAACTGATCCAGGCGAAGACGAGCGGTCAGGCCGAGTATCTCACCAAGATCGGGGAGAACGACATCGTCGTCGGGATCGGGCCGGCCGGCACGGGCAAGACCTATCTGGCGGTGGCGGCCGCGGTGGATGCGCTCACGCGGAAAAAGGTGCGCCGCATCATCCTCGCCCGGCCGGCGGTGGAGGCGGGCGAGAGCCTCGGCTTCCTGCCGGGCGACATGCAGGCGAAGGTGGATCCGTATCTCCGCCCGCTGTACGACGCGCTCGATGAGATGATGCCGCAGGAGCGGGTGCAGAAGGCCCTCGAGACGCGCGTGATCGAGATCGCACCGCTCGCGTTCATGCGCGGCCGCACGCTGAGCGACGCCTTCGTCATCCTCGACGAGGCGCAGAACGCGACCGCGATGCAGATGAAGATGTTCCTCACGCGCCTCGGCGTGAACTCGCAGATCGTCATCACGGGCGACAAGACGCAGATCGACCTGCCCAAGCGCGAGGAGTCGGGGCTCATGCAGGTGGAGCGGATCCTGCCTGGAATCGACGGGATCGCCTTCCATTACTTCACGGACGTCGACGTCGTGCGGCACCGGCTGGTTCGCGACATCATCAAGGCGTACGCGGAGGACGGAGACTAGGCAGTGAATCTGCGAGAGCAGCTCGAGCGCGCGTCGGGGGGCGGAGGCGCGGAGGCGGCGGGGCATGGTGCCGCCGCATCCGCGGCGCTCCGCGTGCTCGTACTGCTGGCCGTCGCGCTGTTCGTGACGTTCACGCTCGGTGCGAGCGCCGCGGCGCGCGGCACAGCCACGCTCCTTGGCGCGCTCGGGATCAACCTGCTCCTGCTCGCGGGCATGGCGTACGCGCTGCGAGAGGTGAGCGGCGCACTGTTCGCGAGCATCGGCTCGCTCGCCGTCCTGGCCGGCCTGTTTGCTCTGGTCGCGGGGGTGGCCGCGATCGTCGCCGCCCTGCGACCCGGTGCGGCGGAGCTCGTGCCGATTGCGTTTCTCGCGCTCGTCGTAAGCGCGCTCTACACGCGCCGCGACGGCCTGGCGGTGGCGGTGTCCGCCGCCATTGTCATCGCGTGGCAGCCGGCCTATCGCACCGCGGAGTCGCTCCCGGTACTGCTGGTGGCCGGCGGCACAGCCGCGCTCGTCGTGCAACCGACCAGCCAGCGCGATCAGTCCTACATCTGGATGCTGCTCGTCGCAGCCGCTGTCGCGCTGGCGCTGCTGGCGCTTGGCGTGATGGCCAGCACTCCGTGGGAACAGACTCTTGCCGACATCGTCCGTGGCGCGGCCGCGACGGTGGTGAGCGTGATCGCGGCGATGCTGGTGATGCCGTTCGCCGAGCGCATCACCGGCCGCGAAACGCACCTCACGCTCGTGGAATGGGGCGACCTGAATCGTCCGCTGCTCCAGCGGTTGAGCCTCGAGGCGCCGGGGACGTATGCCCACACGATCGCGATCGCCAACCTGGCCGAGGCCGGCGTTCGGGCGATCGGCGCGAACGCACTGCTGGCGCGCGTCGGAGCTTACTATCACGACATCGGGAAGCTCTCCAAGCCGCAGTACTTCGTGGAGAACCAGTCGCGTGGCCGCAATCCGCATGACAAGCTGAAGCCGCAGACCAGCGCCTCGATCATCCGCAACCACATCCGTGAAGGGCTCGAGCTCGCCGAGGCCGAGGGCGTGCCCAAGTCCATCCGTGCCTTCATCACGGAGCATCATGGCACCGGTACCATCGCGTACTTTCTGGAGAGGGCGCGTGAGCGGGGCGGGGAAGGTGGACTGGCCAGCACGGCGGAGTTCATCTATCCGGGTCCGGTGCCGCAAAGCAGTGAGACGGCGGTCGTGATGCTCGCCGACGGCGTCGAGGCGGCCACGCGCGCCCTGGCCGAGCCCACCCCCGAGCGGATCCGCGACGTGATCGAGCTCGTGATCCGGCAGCGACTCGAGCAGGGACAGTTGCGCGACACGCCACTGACGCTGCGGCAGCTCACGATCGTGAAGCAGGAGTTCGCCCGCGTGCTGAGCGGCATGTACCATTCGCGCATCGACTATCCCACGCCATCGGTGCCGTTCGAGGCGGTGCGTCCGTGACGCGTGTCGTCGCGGTGGAGTCCGACGGTGTTCGCGTTGGCGTGTCGCGCGACCGGGTGCGGCGCGTCGCCGAGCACGTGTTGCGCGCCGAACGGGTGCGCGAGGCAATGGTCTCGATCACCTTCGTGTCCGATCGTCGCATTGCCGCGCTGAACGCGCGCCATCTAAAGCATCGCGGGCCGACCGACGTGATCTCGTTCGGTTTTGTGCCCGTCTGGCGTGGAGGCGCCGTCGTCGGCGACGTGTACGTGGCGCCGGACGTGGCGCGGCGGAACGCGCGCTCGCATGGACAGGGAGTGCGGGAGGAGCTGCTCCGCCTCGTCGTGCACGGCGTGCTGCACGTGCTCGGGCACGACCACCCGATGAGCGACGCGCGCTACGCCTCGCCGATGTGGCGTCGCCAGGAGCGCCTGCTCCGCGCAGCCATGGCGGCGGCGTG
>JALYXJ010000244.1 GCA_030947165.1 Gemmatimonadota bacterium | reverse complement strand
GCGCGAGCCCGGCGGTGCTCAGACTCACCGAGCGGATCATCAACGCTCAGCAGGACGAGATCGCGACCATGCAGCAGTGGCTCGGCGACCGCCGGCAGCCCGTGCCGGAAGCGAAGCCGATGGGGATGAAGATGATGATGAACGGCGTGGAGCACATGATGCTGATGCCCGGCATGCTCACCGACGAGCAGCTCAAGCAGCTCGACGACGCGCGTGGCAAGGAGTTCGATCGGCTCTTCCTCACCTTCATGATCCAGCACCATCGCGGCGCCGTCTCCATGGTGCAGGATCTGTTCGGCTCGTACGGCGCCGCTCAGGACGAGATCGTGTTCAAGTTCGCCAACGACGTCAGCGTCGACCAGACCACCGAGATCGCGCGCATGGAACGCATGCTCGCGATGCTCGCACTCGAGGGACGGTCTCCCTGATCGCCTAGCGCCTCACATGCTCATGTGCCTTACCCCGCCCCAGCAGAGGACCCAGTCATGATATCGGTGCACCCGTCACTCTCGAAGCTCTCGCTCGCCGCCGGACTGCTGTCCGTCGTGGCGTGCGCCCAGGCCACGACCACCTCGAGCGCCAATGGCACGGTGGAGATGGCGAACATGTCCACCACTGCCCCCAGCCCGGACCCGCGCATTGGCCTTCGCGCCGGGAAGTTCGACGCCGCCGAGGCGACGTGGAACATGCGCGTGCTCTCCCGGACGCAGCCGTCGGAGAAGTTCATGAACATCACGAACTCCGACCTGGCGTTCACCGGGAACTACGCCATCCAGGGCAGCTACAACGGCTACCAGGTGTGGGACATCTCGAACCCGAAACAGCCCATCCTCAAGACGGCGTACGTCTGCCCGGCGTCGCAGAGCGACGTGTCGGTCTACAAGAACCTGCTCTTCGTGTCCGGTGAGGGACTGTCCGGCCGCATCGATTGCGGGACCGGCGGGGTGAAGGACACCGTCAGCAAGGATCGGCTGCGCGGCCTGCGCATCTTCGACATCAGCGACATCAGCAACCCGCGGAACGTGGGCAACGTGCAGACCTGCCGCGGCTCGCATACCCACACGCTGGTCGTCGATCCAAAGGACGCGGAGAATGTGTACGTTTACATCTCCGGGTCGTCCGGCGTGCGGTCGCCGAACGAGCTGGCCGGGTGCGTGAGCGCCATGCCCGAGGCCGATCCCAACTCGTCGCTGTTCCGCATCGAGGTGATCAAGGTGCCGCTCGCGCATCCGGAGCAGGCCGCGATCGTCAGCTCGCCGCGCATCTTCAACGATCTCGCGGCGCCGGCTCGGCACGGCGAGTCGCCGGAAGACATCGCCGCCGCCGCGAAGGCCGCCGCCGCGGCGCGCGCGAAGGGGGGATATACCGCGAACGTGTTCGGCGCGGAGATGGTCCTCCCGCCCGGGTTCATCAACCCGATGCTCGATAGCGTGGTGAAGGCTCGCGGCGGCACCGGCGCGCCGACCGCTGCCGACAGCGCTGCGCTGCGCCCCGCGCTGCAGCACATCGTCGATCACATGGTTGGCACCGACCGGCCGCGCCGCGGACCCACGCAGTGCCATGACATTACCGCGTATCCTGCCATCGGCTTGGCCGGCGGTGCCTGCGAAGGGTACGGCATGCTGCTCGACATCCGCGATCCGGCGCATCCGGTGCGCCTCGCCGCGGTGTCCGACTCCAACTTCTCCTACTGGCACTCCGCGACGTTCAACAACGACGGCAGCAAGATCCTCTTCTCCGACGAGTGGGGCGGCGGTGGCCAGGCGAAGTGCCGCGCCACGGACCGGAAGGAGTGGGGCGCAGACGCGCTGTTCACGATCGTCAATGGGCGCGACAATAGCCCTGTCCTGATTGTGAATGGCGTTCCCCAGGTGGACGCCGCCAACGTCAAGCTGCAGTTCCAGAATTACTACAAGCTCCCCGCAGCACAGACCCCGCAGGAGAATTGCGTCGCGCACAACGGCTCGATGATCCCGATCCCCGGGCGCGACGTGATGGTGCAGTCGTGGTATCAGGGCGGCGTGTCGGTGTTCGACTGGACGGACCCCGCGCACCCGAAGGAGATCGCTTTCTTCGACCGCGGACCGGCGGACTCGACGCGGATGGCGGCCGGCGGCACCTGGTCGGTGTACTGGTACAACGGCAGCCTCGTCAGCTCGGAGATCTCGCGCGGGCTCGACATCATGGAATTGACGCCGAGCGCGCTCCTCTCGCAGAACGAGCTCGACGCGTCGAAGACCGTGCATCTCGACTACCTGAATGCGCAGGGCCAGCCGAAGTACGTCTGGCCGCCGAGCTTTGCGCTCTCGCGCGCGTACGTCGATCAGCTCGCGCGGGCGAATGCTCTGAGCGCTGATCGGATCACGTCAATCCGCCAGCAACTGGCGACGGCCGAGCGCGCGTCCGGCTCGCAGCGGAGCTCGTTGCTCACCACCCTCGCGTCGCAGCTCGACAGCGATGCGAGCAGCGCCGGCGATGCCGCGAAGGTGCGGACGCTGGCGGGGTCGGTGCGGGAGCTGGCGCGGTAAGGCGGTCAGGCGGTCAGACGGTCAGGCGGTCAGGCGGTAGAGATCAACGGCACACCGGACCGAGTCTGGTGTGCCGTTGATATTTCAACCGCTCGACCGCCTGACCGCCTTACCGTTCCTCCCACCCCTTCGCCCGACTCAGCGCCCTCGCCCATCCCGACGCCATCTTCTTTCGCGCTGCTGGGGACATCGCCGGCTTGAACCGCGCGTCGACCTGCCATTGACGGGCGATCTCCGCCTGGCTCTTCCAGTAGCCCACCGCCAGCCCCGACAGGTACGCCGCGCCGAGCGCGGTCGTCTCGGCGATCTTCGGACGGACGACGGGCACGTTGAGCAGGTCGGCCTGTAACTGCATGAGGAGATTGTTGGCGGAGGCGCCGCCATCCACCCGCAGCTCCTTCAGCTTGATACCGGCGTCGGCCTCCATCGCCTTCAGCACGTCCATCACCTGGAGGGCGATCCCGTCGAGCGCGGCCCGCGCGAGGTGTGCCTTCGTGCTGCCGCGCGTGAGGCCCACGAGCGTGCCGCGCGCATACTGATCCCAGTGCGGCGCGCCGAGCCCCGCGAAGGCGGGGACGAGGTAGACGCCACCGGCATCGGGCACGCTCGCCGCAAGCGCCTCGACCTCGGGCGACGACCGGATGATTTCCAGCCCATCGCGAAGCCACTGCACCACTGCCCCCGCGATGAAGATGCTTCCCTCCAGCGCGTACTCCGTCCGCCCTCCGATCTTCCAGGCGACGGTCGTGAGCAGGTTGTTCTTCGACGCAATCGGCTTCGTGCCCGTGTTCATGAGCATGAAGCATCCGGTGCCGTACGTGTTCTTCACCATGCCCGGCTTCGTGCACACCTGGCCGAACAGCGCCGCCTGTTGATCGCCGGCGATGCCGGCGATCGGGATGGGAGCGCCGAACAGGGTGCTCCTGCCGTACACCTCGCTCGACGAGCGCACCTCCGGCAGCATCGAGCGCGGCACGTTGAAGATCTTCAGCAGCTCGTCGTCCCAGTCGCCCTTCCGGATGTCGTAGAGCATCGTGCGCGACGCGTTGCTCACGTCGGTCACGTGCACCGCCCCACCCGTGAGATTCCACACCAGCCACGAGTCCACGGTGCCGAATGCGAGCTCCCCACGCTGCGCCTGGGCGCGCGCACCCTTCACGGTCTGGAGGATCCACTGCACCTTGGTCGCCGAGAAGTACGCGTCGATCACGAGGCCGGTCTTGCGACGGATCACGCGGTCGAGCTTCCGCGCCCGCAGGCGGTCGCAGATCCCGGCTGTGCGCCGGTCCTGCCACACGATGGCGTTGTACACGGGCTGCCCGGTCTCGCGGTCCCACACGAGCGTGGTCTCGCGCTGGTTCGTGATGCCGATGGCCGCCACGTCGGCCGCCTCGATATTCGCCTTCGTGAGCACCTCGGCTGCAACACCGGCCTGGGTGGACCAGATGTCGCGCGGGTCGTGCTCCACCCAGCCGGGCTGTGGGAACAGTTGCGGAAATTCCTTCTGTGCGACAGCGATCACGCTCCCTGCATGGTCGAACACGATGGCACGCGAGCTCGTGGTGCCCTGATCGAGGGCGAGGATGTACTTCATGATCCGCGAACCGGGGTGAGGGAACGCATCACGCTCTCCACACGAGTTGGTAGAACAGGGCGCCGATCACGCCGCCCACCGTTGGCGCGATGACGGGAATCCATGCATAGCTCCAATCGGAGCTTCCCTTGCCGGGGATCGGGAGCAGGGCGTGGGCGATGCGCGGCCCGAGGTCGCGCGCGGGGTTGATCGCGTAGCCGGTCTGGCCGCCGAGCGAGAGGCCGACCGCGGCGACGATCACGCCGACCAACATGGGCCCGATCCCCTTGGCGAGCGTCGAGCCCGGCTCGAAGTTGGCCGGCGACAGCACGGCCAGGATTCCGAGCACCAATACCGCGGTGGCGATGATCTCGGAGATGATGTTCGCGACGGGCCGCCGGATGGCCGGCGCCGTGCAGAAGGCGGCGAGCTTCGCGTCGACGTCGATCGTGGCCCCCCAGTGCGGGAGGTACGTGAGCCACACGAGGACGGCGCCGAGGAACGCGCCGATCATTTGTGCCGCGATGTACCCGGGCACACTGGACCACGGAAAGCTGCCGATCGCCGCGAGGCCGATCGTCACCGCCGGATTCAGGTGCGCGCCGCTGACGCTGCTCACGCAGTACACGGCGATCGTCACCGCGAACGCCCAGCCGGCCGTGATGACGATCCAGCCCGAGTTGTGCCCCTTGGTGCGCTGCAGGACGACATTGGCGACGACGCCGTCGCCGAGGACGATCAGGATCATCGTGCCGATCAGTTCCGCGAGGAAAGGAGACATGCGGGTTGGGCTGGAGTGCGAAGGGATGAGGAGCGCGGCCCAATATGCACGCGCTGCCGATCGCTCGCGATAGGGTCCTCGCATGGGGAAGCGATGGACTCGACTCCAGTTCTGGATGACTGGTTCCTGGACACAGAGAACGCTGTTGTCCGAGCGGTGATTCGGCGAGTCGCGAGTGGTCCTGTGGAGTCCTCAGTCCTCCGCTGAGGACAGCGCTACCGCCAAATCGCTCTTTAACAACAGCGTTCTCTGTATTCGGAAGGCCAGTCATCCAGGAGGTCGGTCGAGTCAACCAGCCAGCTGTTCCGCCACCCGCTGCAGTACCTTCGCCAGATCGGGCTTGTCCGCAAGCACTGCAATCACCGGATCGGTGCCGAGCCGCTGCATCCGCTCCATGGCCGTGCGGATCGTGAACGCCTTCGGATCGAGCGACTCGTTCACCTCATCCCACGTGAGCGGCATGGAGACCGTCGCGCCCGGGAGTGGCCGCACGCTGAACGGCGACACGATCGTCTGCCCGTGTCGATTCTGGAGGTAGTCCAGATAGACTTTGTCGCCCCGCTTGGTCACGTGGCGGGTGATCGTGGCGATGTCATTGAGCTCACGCAGCACGAGACGCGCGAGCAGCTCGCCGAGCGTGCGCGATTGCTCGTAGGTGCACTGGCGGCCGAGCGGCAGCATGATGTGCAGCCCCGTCTTTCCCGTCGTCTTGACGTAGCTCGGCAGACTGATCGACTCGCAGATCCGGCGCAGCACGATGGCCGTGCGCACCACGTCGGAGAACGGCGCCTCCTTGGGATCGAGGTCGATCACGCACCAGTCGGGCAGCTCGAGTGACCCGACCCGGCTCGCCCAGATGTGCAGCGGAATGGAGCCCATGTTCGCCACGTAGAGCAGCGTCTCCTCGTCGTCGCAGACGAAGTACTTGATCTCGCGCTGCGTCTCCTCGCTCCAGATCGGGACGGTGCGCGTCCACTGCGGGGCGAACTCCGGTGCGTCCTTCTGATAGAATGACTTGCCGTCGATACCGTCGGGGAAGCGGGTGAGCACCAGCGGCCGCTCGCGAAGGTAGGGCAGCATCCACCGGCTCGCGGAGCGATAAAAGTCCACAAGATCGCCCTTCGTATGCTTGTCTGCCGGCCAGTAAACCTTCTTCAGGTTGGAGAAGGCGATGGACTTCTCCACCGGTGCACGGGCCGGCGGCGGTGGCGGGTTCCCCGTGTCGATCACGGTCTCGAGAGGAGCGTCGTCCGCGGCCTCGGCATGGCTTCCCCACTGCTGGCGCTCGCAGTCGCGCGGATCCTTGTCCGGGCGCACGTGCAGGAAGGTGGCATGCCGCAACACGCCGTCCGGCGTCCACTCGCGGAATTTCACCTCGCACACGTACCGCGGCTCCACCCACGTCGTCGTTTTCGTGTCCGGGATGGCGGTGCTCGCCAATGATGCAACACCGGGCGCCGTGGCCGGTCCCGCACAGGGCGGATCGCGCCGCCCGATCGGCGCGAGTAGTGCACTCAGCTCCCTGAGCAACTGATCGTTGAAGCCCGTGCCGACGCGGCCCGCATACACGAGCTCTCCGTTCACCATGTCGGCGAGCTGCAACGCACCGAAGTGGCTGCGTGAGCCCTTCGGCTTCGTGAAGCCGGCGATGACGAAGTCGCCCGTCTGCTCGGCCTTGATCTTGAGCCAACAGTCCGTGCGGCCGCCACGATAGGGAATGTCGGCCTTCTTTGCGATGATGCCTTCGAGCCCGAGCTTCTGGACCTGCGCCAGAAACGCCTCGCCTTCGCGTTCGATATGATCCAGCGCTCGCAGGGCGCCGAGCTTCGACGGCGGCAACGCCTGCATCAGCAGCGCCTTCCGCTTGTCGAGTGGCAGCCCGCGGAGGTCGAACCCCTCGCAGGCGAGCAGGTCGAAGACGAACATCGTCGCCGGGAGCTCGACGGCCGCGCGACGCACGTCGATGGCGGACGTGATCCGTCCGCGTTGCTGGAGCCGTGAGAAGCTCGGCTTCCCGTGCTGATCGAGCACGACGACCTCGCCGTCAATGATGCAGTCGTCGAGTGGAAGCGCCTTCACCGCGCGGGCGATCTCGGGAAACACGGCGGTGTAATCATTCCCGTTGCGCGTCAGGAGCAGCGCCTCGCCGCGCGACTTGCTCGCGAGCAACCGGTAGCCATCGAGCTTGAGCTCGAACAACCAGCCGTCGCGCGTGAACGCCTCCTCGGCCGTGTCGGCGAGCATGGGCTCGACGGAGCGCGCGTCGACGTTCGAGCGTTCGGCGCCCGCCGCCTCGACGGCGGCGCGCAGGTCCGCCGCCGGCGTGCGGCCGGCCTTCACCTCTTCGACCGTCAGCCCCGAGAGCACCGACGTCTCGACGAACTGGCCGCCGGGTTGCGCGACCCAGGCGTCGCGCTCCTTCAACAGCAGCCAGTCACGTTCGCCCTTCTTGATCTTCACGAGCGCCCACTTGCCATGAAGCTTGTAGCCGCGCAACTCGAACAGGAGCTTCCCCTTCTCGAGCCCCGTGCGCCAATCCTCCAGCGGCACCCATTCGCCGCGATCCCACACGATGATCCCGCCCGCCCCGTAGTTGCCCTTCGGGATGATCCCCTCGAAATCGCCGTACTCGATGGGATGGTCCTCCACCTTCACGGCGAGGCGCTTGTCGTTCATGTCGTACGATGGACCCTTGGGCACGGCCCACGAGCGCAGGACACCGTCCATCTCGAGCCGGAGATCGAAATGGAGGTGCGAAGCATCATGTTTGTGAACTACGAAGAGCCGTCCGGGGATCGGCGAAACGGTTCCCACCGGCTCTGGCGAGCGGTCCGCGGACCGCTTGGCGCGGTACGTACTGAGGCTGTCGGCGGGCGCCCCGTCGTCACTACTTGCGGCCATGCTCGTCGTTTGTGAGAGTTCCCATCCCTTCCTCGCCTTCCGCCTCCCGGGTTACCGCTATGCCAGCGCGCTCAATCGGCAATGCCACCATCTCCTTCGGTCTCGTTTCGGTCCCGGTCAACCTGTACTCGTCGTGCGAGTCCAAGTCGAGCGTGTCGTTCAACATGCTGCACAAGAAATGCGGCTCGCGACTCAAGCAGCAGTACACCTGTCCGAAGGACAACGAAGTGGTGACGCGCGACGAGACCGTCAAGGGGTACGAGTTCGCGAAGGATCAATACGTCGTCCTGTCGGTCGAGGAGCTCAAGGCGCTCGAGGAGAAGGCGACGGGCATGATCGACGTGCTGGAGTTCGTCCCGCTCGCGACGGTCGACCGCGAGTATCTCGAGAAGGTCTACTACCTGGGCCCCGACAAGGGCGGCGATCGCGCGTATCGCCTCCTGTGTGCCGCGCTGCTCGACACCGGTCGTGCCGCGCTCGGACAGTACGCCGCCCGTGGGCAGCAGCATCTCGTGCTGCTTCGCCCGCTCAACGGCGTGCTCGTGATGGAGCAGCTGCACTACGCCGACGAAGTGCGCCCGACGACGGAAGTCACGATCCCCGAGGGTGAGGTGAAGCCCGCCGAGCTGGCACTGGCGAAGCAGCTCATCGAGCAGACGGCGAACGACGGGTTCGAGCCGCAGAAGTACAAGGACACCGTGCGCGAGCGCGTGCTCGAGACGATCCAGCGCAAGATCGACGGCCAGGACATCACGAGCCCGGACGTCGCCCCTGATGGCGGCGGGAAGATCATCGATCTTATGGAAGCGCTCAAGGCGAGCCTGGCCGCCACCACGCCGGCCGCGAAGAACGAGAAGCGGACGCGCGTGTCGTGAAGCTGCTCGCGGGCACCAGTGGCTATGCGTTCAAGGAGTGGAAGGGATCGTTCTATCCGGGCGACCTGAAAGACGATGGGATGCTCGGCTTCTATTCCGGGAAGTTTCCGGCGGTCGAGATCAACAACACCTTCTATCGTCTGCCCAAGGAGCACGTGCTCCTCGAGTGGGCGGCGCAGGTGCCGGAGCCGTTCACCTTTGCCATCAAGGCGAGCCAGCGTATCACGCATCACGCGCGGCTCAAGCCGGAGTGCGCGAGCGCGGTGGAGTTCCTGCTCAGGAACACGTCGACGCTCGGCAGCCGGCTCGGGCCGATCCTCTTTCAGTTGCCGCCCAACCTGAAGAAGGACCTCGACCGGCTGCGCGCCTTCCTCGCGACGCTGCCCACGGAGCGACGATACACGATCGAATTCCGGCACGAGAGCTGGTTCGACGACGAGGTGTTCGACGTGCTGCGAGCGCGTGACATCCCGCTCTGCATCGTCGAGCAGCCGGAGTTCGCGTCACCGGTGGTTGCAACCGCGTCGTGGGGCTACATGCGACTGCACCGCTTCGACTACGACGCGGCCGCGCACACGGCGTGGGCGAAGAAGATCGCCGCCCAGCCGTGGAAGGAGGCGTACGTCTTCTTCAAGCACGACGAAGGCATCGGGTCGGGGCCGCCGGCGGTGGATGCCTTCTCGCGCGCCTGCGCCGAGTGCGTCCCTACGTCGGCCACCCCGTCTGTGGCAACTTCGGCGTGATGCGCAGCGCGTTCTGGTAATACACCTTCTTCAACACGCCGTCCGGCAGATCGATGCCGTACAGCTTCCAGAAGGCGTGATAGCCGCGGTAGTAGTCGAAGTAGTCGTCGTTCGTCTGGAAGACGCGCCAGTAATACGGATACTCTTCGGGCTGGAACGAGTCCTTTCCGAACAGGATGCGATCCTGGAAGGTGACGAAGAAGTCGTGGGCCACGCGCGGCTGCCGCCCGATGTCGTAGAGCACCGCGCCGACTTCGGTGTACAGGTTCGGCATCTCCTTCAGCATCCGGCCCAGTCGGCCGAGATCGTTGGCGTGCCAGCCCATGTGCGCCGCCACGAACGTCGTCCGCGGATGCTTACGGAACAGGTTGTCCCGCTCCGTCATCAACTGCTCGAAGCTCGGGAACCGGTCGGAGGGATATCGCCGCTCCGGAAACAGCGAGAGCTCGAGCCACCGCTCGTTGCTGACGTCGATCGGCTGAAAGAACTCCTGCGGATCGGCGGTGTGGATGAACACCGGGAGCTTGAGCCGAGCGCACGCGTCCCAGATCGGGTCCAGCTCCGGATCGTCGAGCTTGAGGCGTGAGCCGTCGGCTTTCCTGATCGACAGGCCGAAGCTCTTGGAGATCTCCCCCACCCCCACTGCACCGGCCGCGACGTCGGCCTCCAGCTGGGCGATGGCCTTCGGTGCCCAGCCCGGTCCGACGTCGCGGAAGTTGATGCCGGCGAGCACGCGCACGCGATCCTTCATCATCGGCGAGCTGCCGATGGCGGCAATCGTCCGCTGCAGCCGATCCCCCGACAGGTTGTCGGCCGACACCATCATCCGGACGTTGAGGCTATCGAGCGCGGCACCGAGCGTCTGCAGGCCTTCGCTCGAGCCGATCAGTCCCTGCGGATGGCCGTGGAAATCGATCGCGGGGTACTTCGCCGTCTTCACGACATGAGCCGGCACGACGAGCGTCGATCGCGGCCGATAGTCCACGATGCTCGGCGCCGGCGATTCGGGCGCCATGCATAGTCGCGGTCTGATCTCCGTGCTGCCGGGTGGGCACGACTCGCCGGCCTGGATGGGCGTGCCGCGTCCGCCCGGGCCGCCGCCATTCGGGCGAGTGGTCTGCGGCTGCTGCGCGACCGCAGAGGCGGCGAGCGTTAGCACGGCGCTCAGACTGATGAAGAGAAATGGACTGCTCATGATTGTCCTGTTTGGATGACGCCCCGAAAGGAGGCGATGCGTAGGATTCGATCCGGGACGGCAACCGCAGCGGCAAACGGCAAACGGCGAACTGCTTCAACGCAGAGGACGCGGAGGATCGCAGAGGAATGCGGAATAATGAACATCAACGAAATCAATGTTCGCAGCGGCCAGGTGGTGGATGCGGCAATGCGGGTCCACTCTGCGCTGGGCCCTGGCCTGCTTGAAAGCGCCTATGAATCCTGTTTGGCGTACGAGCTGCGAAAGCGCGGGCTTCGCGTGCTCGCTCAAGTCCCGCTTGCCGTCGTGTATGAGGGCGTGCGGATCGAACTGGGATATCGCGTCGACCTGCTCGTCGACGATGCGGTGGTCATCGAACTGAAGGCAATGGGAAAAGTGCTGCCGGTACACGAAGCTCAGCTCTTGTCCTACCTGAGGCTGAACGACTATCCCGTCGAACTCCTGATCAATTTTCACGAGCTCCATCTCAAGGACGGCATCAAGCGGGTGGTCAACAACCTTTGAATCGCATGGTGCTTTCCTCTGCGTTCCTCCGCGTCCTCTGCGTTGAAAGCAGTTCGTAGTTCGTCTTACAACTTATCGACCCAGCGACTGCTTGCCTCAGCGATCTCATCGAGCACTTGCCCGTCCGTCCGCCCCGACGACTTGAGCACATGAAAGCTGTGATCCGCCCCATCCACCCAATGCATGTCCACAGGCGCAATCATCGTCGCCACCGCGCGCTCCATCAGCTCCGGAGTGCACAGCGCATCGCGCGTTCCGCTGAGGAACAGCACCGGCATCCGGATCTGCGGAAGATGCTCGACGCGTAGCTTCTCCGGAGCGCCAGCCGGGTGCAGCGGATATGCCAGGAGGAGCAGACCGTCGGCGGCAAAGCCTTCCGAGGCGAGCATCGACGACGCTCGGCCACCCATCGACCGGCCGCCGATGATGAGCCTCCGCGGCCGGAGCTCGGTGCGCACCCGATCCACCACCGCGGTCACCGTCTCCATCAGCTTCGGCATCCGGTCGGGCCGGCCGCTCTTCTTCTCCGAGTACACGAAGTTGTAGCGCACGACGCCGATCCCGCGCCCACGCAGCGCGTTCGCCGAGGCGAGCATGCCGCGGTCGGACATGCTGCCCCCCGCCCCGTGCGCGCAGACGTACACCGCGCGCTCCGCACCCCCCTCCGACGTCGGCGTGGGGGGTTCGTACACCGCCGTCGTCTCGTCCGCGCCCACGGCGACCTTCCAGCCGTCTGCACTCATGCTGGCGGAAGTGGCGCGAGACCCATCTCGTCGAGGAACTGGTGGCCCCGGGTGGGCTTGCCGCCGCGCACCGCGGCGCGGGTGAGCACCAGGCGCTCCTTCGTGCGAGTCATCCCGACGTAGAGCAGCCGCCGCGCTTCCTCGATCTCTTCGGGCTTCGGGCCCGTGACTGCTGAGCCGCCGGGCAGCTGGGCGTCCTCCACTCCCACCACGTACACCCGCGAGAACTCGAGCCCCTTGGTGGAATGCAGGGTGAGCAGGTTGACGCGTGCGCGGTCCGGCTCCAGGCCATCCCACCGGGAGAGCACGGCCCGCTCGAGAAAGAGCGACAGCTGTTCATGCAGCGGAGCGTCGGGGATCTCCAGGATCAGCCGGCGCAGCCGCAGCATCGCGGCCGGATAGCGCTCGTCGGCGGTGCGGTCGGCGCGGATCCTGATCATCAGTGCCGCTCCCCCGAGCCGGTCGATCACTTCGTCCGCAGCGGGAATGGTGATGTCGTCACCCTGTTCGCGCTCGTACATCTCGAGACAGGTGCTGTAGCGGCCGAGGGCGAAGGCGCGCGTGATGTAGCGGAACATGCGCGCTTCCGCACAGAGGCGCTCCTCGTCGCTCAGCGCCAGCGCGATTCCGAGCTGATCGAGCAGGTTGACGAGCGCCGTCTTGCGCGCCCGCGAGCGCTTCACCTCGTCGAGGGCGAGGACGATCTTCGCCAGCGTCAACGTGTCGTCGAGCGCGCGGTGCGAGCGGCCCGGCGGAATCCCGAAGTTGCGCGCGAGGTCCACCAGCTTGCGGCTGGTCGGATAGAGGTCGCGTGCCAACGGCAGCGTATCGTAGGTGCAGAGATCGAACCGCTTGCCCATCGCGCGCACCACGCGTCCCAGAATCCGGAAGTCGAACTCGTACCCGTTGTGGGCGACGATCACGTCGTCGCCGCAGAAGGCGCGGAACTTGGGCCAGATGTCCTCGAAGGGCGACGCGGTCGCGACGTCGGCCGTACGGATGCCATGCGTCTCCGTGGCGCCGGCGGCGATCGGGCCACGCGGCTTCACCAGGGTGTCGAACGTCTGCTCGATCTTTCCGCCGCGCACGCGCACGGCGGCAATCTCCAGCACCTCGCAGCTCGACGTATCGCGATCGGTCGTCTCCAGATCCACCGCGGTGAAGTCGGTGAACGCGGCCGTCGCATCGGTGATCTCGAGCAACTGCACCGCCTTGAACACGCCGAGCGCGATCCCAACCGAGGGCACGTCGTCGGGACCGATGCGCTCGCACTCGGGATCGGGAGTCCCGGCGAGCCGCACGGTGAAGCCGAGGGTGGTGAGCATCCCCTTGAGGGCGATCTCGACGCCCCCCATGCGTGGCAGCCAGATGCCGACGTGGCGGTCGCGGGCCGCGCGGAGTCGATCGGCGAGCCGCACGACATCGGGGAGCGACGCGGGATCGGTGATCTCGTCGTGCCGGTCGTCGAGCACGGAGCGCACGCTGCCCACGCGCCGGGAGAGCAGCTCCTGCACGAGGGCGGCGAGCGTCGTGTGTCGCTTGCCCAGCGCCTCCAGGTTCCGCCAATCGGTGAGCGCTCGGCGCACCTGTCGTCCATTCTCGTGTGCGCGAGGCAGCCGCGCGGCCATGTGGTTGAGCTGCCGTCGCAGATCGTGCCGGCTCGCCTCGGCCTGGGCGCGCGCCTCATCGAAGAGTGGGCGTGGCAGCACGACGCCGAAGAACGCGTCCCGCGACAGGTCGCAGACCGGATTGGCGATCGCGCGGAGCGCGGCCATCACGTAGGCGACGACGGGATCCTCGCTGAGCGCGCGCCCCTGGGCGAGGCGGCAGGGCAGCCCCGCGTTGAGGAACGCGGCTTCGAGCCCTTCCCCGATCTCGTGCTTGCGATACAGCAGCGCGACGTCGCCCCAGGCGTGGTGATTCTGGTCCCGATCCTTGCGGATGTCGTCGATGATCCACGCCATCTCGGTGGCGTCGCTCTCGAAGCCATGTGCCGCGGCCGGACATGCCGAATCGTGATCGGTGAGCCCGGCGATGCGATTCTCGAAGATCGGCGTGTTGATCATCACGAGCTTTCGCGCGAGGGCGAACACATCGCGCGGACAGCGGCGGTTCTCCTCGAGGTGAATCGGGGCGGTGATGGTGAAGTCGTTGACGAAGCTCCGGAACACCGACGGGTCGGCCCCGGCCCACGAATAAATGGACTGCTCGTCGTCGCCGACGGCGAAGATGTGCTTGTGCTCGCGCGCCAGCGCCTTGATGACGCGATACTGCACCGGGTTGAGATCCTGGAACTCATCCACGAGCACGACGTCCCACCGCGAGCGCACCGCGGCTGCGTCGTCCGGCCGCTCGAGCAGGTCGGCCGCCTTTACCACCAGCGTGTCGAAGTCCACGAGCTTCCGTTCGGCGAGGAAGCGCTCGTACTGCTGGAAGAGCGCGAGGTCGTCGTGGAACAGCGCGTCGCCGCGAAAGCGGTGCGCCGAGAAGCGGGTGAGGGTGTTGCGATGCCAGCGGCGCGGGCCCTCGATGCGCCGGAGGGCGCTGAGCTGATAGTCCTCGTCGGCGATGCCGAAGCCCGGCTCGAGGAGGACGTGCGCCC
>JALYXJ010000230.1 GCA_030947165.1 Gemmatimonadota bacterium | reverse complement strand
CCCCTGCCCCCACCTTCACCCCTCCGCAACGATGAAAGGCAGGCGCAGCATCGGCGGTCCACTGGTCGGGTTCGTCGGCGCGGTGGCGACATTCGCCCTGAACGTGGCGGGAGGCTGCGCTCAGCCGGACCGGTCGGCGCCAGCCGAAGCCGCCGAGAAGCGTCCATCGCATCCTACCAGCGCGCGCACCGGGACGGCGCTCATGGCGGATACACTCCGATACCTCGCCGCCCAGTCGGTCGCGCATCCGGAGGGGAATCCGTTCCTCAATCGCGCCCGCGCCGATGCGATCCAGGCGTCGCTCGTCGGGCAGAGCGGCTATCAGGCGCTCAACATCCGGCATCAGCTCGCCGACGAGCGCCTCCGCGCCGGTCAGACCCGCGAAGCGATCGCCGAGCTCGCGAGCATCATGCGCGACGCTGGGCTGACACCGACGGACATCACCGCGCGCAACAAATCCTTCTTCGACCTGCTCGCCCTCGCGTACCTGCGCCTCGGCGAGCAGGAGAACTGCGTCGACAATCCCGCCGCCAACGTGTGCATCCTGCCGCTCGCCGGCGGGGCGCGGCACAAGAAGCAGGAGGGCGCGCGCGGTGCGATCGCGCGCTACACGGAGCTGCTGCGTCACTTTCCCGACGACCGCGGCTCGCAATGGCTGCTCAACATCGCGTATTTCCAGATCGGCGGGTATCCGGACAGCGTGCCGAAGCAATATCTGATTCCCAACCTCGCGCCGCGCGCGGGCGATCCATTTCCCGTTTATCCCAACATCGCTGGCGATGTCGGGCTCGCGATCACCGGGCGCGCCGGAGGCGTCAGCATCGAGGACTTCGACGGCGACGGTCTGCTCGACGTCTTCACCACGTCGTGGGGGCTGACGGATCCGGTGCATCTCTTCCTCGCCGACGGGCACGGACGCTACGTCGATCACACCGCCGAGTCGGGGCTCGCAGGGATCAACGGCGGCCTCAATACCATTCATGCCGATTACGACAACGACGGGAAGCCCGACATTCTCGTGCTGCGCGGCGCATGGCAGGGCGAGAACGGCCTCTATCCCAGCTCGCTGCTCCACAACCTGGGCGGCGGCAGGTTCGAGGACGTCACCTTCGCCGCGGGGCTTGGCACCTTGCAGCCCACGCAGACGGCCGCGTGGGTCGACTTCAACCTCGACGGATATCTCGACCTGTTCGTCGGCGCCGAATCGCAGTCGAAGCTGAACGGCAGCCCGTCACATCGCTCGCTGCTCTTCCTCAACAATCGCGACGGCACCTTCACCGACGTGTCTCATCAAGTCGGCATCGACCTCGACGACTTCGTGAAGGGAGTGACGGTCGGCGACGTGAACAACGACGGCCTGCCGGACATCTATGTCTCGGTGATCTACGGCCGCAACCGGCTCTACATCAACAAGGGTGGCAAGTCGATCAAGGATTGGCGCTTCGAGGAGCGGGGCGCGGCTGCGGGGGTGGAGCTGCCGATCAACTCGTTCCCGGCGTGGTTCTGGGACTACGACAACGATGGCTGGGACGACTTGTTGGTGCTGAGCTACGACGTCAACAGCGCCATGGCCGACATGGTGGCGCGCGAGTACCTCGGCCTGCCGTTGCAGGCAGACGTGAATGGCAAGACGGTCGGCGTCGAGCCGTCTCGGCTGTATCACAACAACCACGACGGCACTTTCACCGACGTGACGGCGCAAGTCGGACTGGACAAGAAGGTCATCTATGCCATGGGGTCGAACTACGGAGACCTCGACAACGACGGGTGGCTCGACTTCTACGTCGGCACGGGGAACCCCGACCTTCGCTCGGTCATTCCGAACCGCATGTTCCGCAACGTCGGCGGCAAGCGCTTCGACGAAGTGACCTTGCCTGGGGGCTTCGGACATCTACAGAAGGGGCACGCCGTCGCCTTCGCCGACCTCGATCGTGACGGCAACCAGGACATCTACGAGGTAATCGGCGGCGCGTACGAAGGAGACCGCTACACGAGCGTGTTGTTCGAGAACCCCGGCTGGCCCGCGAATGCGTGGATCGAATTGAAGCTCGAGGGTCGCGCCGCCAATCGCTCGGCCATCGGCGCGCGGGTCGAGGTCGACGTCATCGAGGCAAACGGCGCATCGCGAACGATCAGACGCACCGTCGGCACCGGCGGCTCGTTCGGCTCCGGGCCATTGCAGCTACATGTGGGCTTGGGACGCACCAATCGCGTGCGGCAGCTGCGAATCCATTGGCCCGACTCGGCGCGCACCGTCACCTCGTACGCCGACCTCGCCGTCCGCCGCACGTATCACATCACGCAGGGCGAGGCGCCGGTCGCGCTGGATCGACCGCCGGTGCCGTTCAACAAGGTGAAGCTCGGCAAGCCGCCGGGCGCGCACCAGCACTCGTGAAAGCGTCGACCGTGAGCTCCGCCAGCGTTGGCGCCTGCCTTCGGCTTCAGTCCGCAAATGACTCTCAGGAAGCAGAGGGAGTTATTGCGAGTATTCCCAACAAGGCCGCCTCATGAACACACGCATCCTGTCCCGTCGCCACATTCGTCTCGTCCTTCTCTGCGGCGCCCCACTCGTGCTCGCGGCGTGCAGCGGCGCGGACGGCACCAGTCCTACGACCGTGCCGGACAAGCTTCAACTGACCGCTGCGCAGGTGAGCTCCCTGGACAGCACCGGGCAGGTGATCGTGCAGGCCAATCCCGGCAACGCAAACCTGAAGGCACTCGCCGACTCCGCACTCGCGGTGTTGACGGCCGGTATCGAGGCAAAGCACGCGGACATCACGACGAATCTCACGACGGCGCCGCTCTATCTCGTCGGGATTCACCGCACGACGGCCCGATCGACCGGCTCGTGGTCGACGTGGACGCTCGTGGCGATCGATGATCCGTCCCGCCTCGCGAGTCTCGTGGAGGTCAGTGGCTTCGCGCAGAACGCGAGTGCCACGGCACCGTCCTCCGTCAGCGGGACGATTGGCGATGGGACCGGCATCGTCAACGCGACTTTGCTTCAGGTCGGTGGCGGCGGCGCGGTGACGGAGTGGCGAGCGGGCACGGGCACAGTGAGCTTCTCGTCCGATGCACCCGGCGCGCCCTGCTCAGGATTCACGGCCACAGCGCACATCACCTGCGCGCTGGAGACGATGCACGTGCACTTCACGGCGGGTGCGTCTGGGGGAAGTGGCGGCGCGAGTGCCCGTCAGGCGACGTTGTCCACCGATACGGCCGTGCCGGCGATGCGGCTGACATACACGCCGTAAGCCGCGCGCCTCGCGTCCGTCTCGTGCCCTTGCGGCCGGCATCCTGAGCGGTTGCGGCCTTGACGTGAACCCGTCCGACGGTTGCCTTTCTCTCCGACGCTACCCGGGAGAATGAAGGTGCAGAATGACAACCCCCCCCCTCTGTCACGGCGGGACTTCATCGGTGTGACCGCGCTCGGCGCCGTGGGACTGTGGAGCGGCACGCGGCGAGTGGCCGAGTCCCCCCTGCTCTACGTCGGCACGTACACGGAGGGCGGGCGGCGCGACGGCATCCACCTGCTTCGCATGGATTCCGGCACGGGCGCCCTGCGGCGCGTCGCGACCGTGGATGCTGGCCCGAATCCGTCGTTCCTCGCCATCGACACCGATGGCCAGACGCTGTTCGCCGTCAATGAGGTGAACGAGCTGGGTGGCAAGCCGACCGGATCGCTCCGGTCGTTCGCGATCGACTCGGATTCCGGTAAACTGACGCTGGTCAACGAACGCGAGTCGGGAGGCGCCGCGCCCTGCTACGTCAGCACCGATCACAAAGGCCGCGTCGCGATGGTGGCGAACTATGTGAGCGGGACGGTCGCACTGGTGGGGATCGCCGAGGGGGGCGCACTCACGAACGCCTACCAGGTGGTCCAGCACGTGGGCAAGGGGAAGAATCCCGCGCGCCAGGAACAAGCCCACGCGCACTGCATCATTCCCCATCCGTCCAATCGCTTCGCGCTGGCGGCGGACCTCGGCATCGACCGGGTGCTGGTCTATCGGCTCGACATCGACCGTGGCTCGCTGACGCACCTGACGTTGAACGACGCGGTGATGCCGCCGGGCACCGGTCCGCGTCACCTCGCCTTTCATCCGACCCTGCCGGTCGTTTACGTGTCGGGAGAGCTGAACTCCACTGTCTCGGCGCTGCGCTGCGATCCCATCACTGGTGCGCTGTCCCCGATGCAGGCCCTCCCCACGCTGCCTGCCTCGTTCACCGGCGAGAACTATCCGGCCGACATTCACGTCGCGCCGGACGGCCGGGCGCTCTACGTCTCCAATCGCGGGCAGAACAGCATCGCAGTGTTCGGCATCGTCCCCGCGACGGGCATGCTCCGCTTTCAGCAGACCATGCCGACCGGCGGTGATTGGCCTCGCAACTTCACGATTGACCCCACCGGACGCTGGCTGCTCGTCGCCAACCAGCGCTCGGGAACAGTGGTTGTATTCCGGCGCGACGCTGAGAGCGGTCGGCTGACGGCGACGTCGCACCGGATCGAGGTGCCGAGTCCGGTGTGCCTTCGCTTCCAGTCGCAGGCGGGAACGACGACGTGAGCCTACCGGGGCTTGGTACACGCAGGTTGCCCGCGGAGCCAGGCCACGGCGCGGCGAAGCGGGGCGTCACCGCTGGCGCTGTCTGCAGCCGACACGAACTCGTCAGGGCTGACGCTCAGTGGGTATGTACGGCCGAGCCGGTCGCGTGGGTAGGCTGATGTTACCAACAGCATGGCGCCGTCGCGAAGCGGGACGCTCGCGTTGGCCGAGTTCCGCCCCGCCGTCGAATCACCGAAAGTGCGCACGTTCGGCCGTCCGAGGAACGCGAGCAGCGTCATCTCGCCGGAGCTGGATGTCTGGCGTCCGATGAGCAGCGCGACGGGGGCGTTGGGGTTGGCGAGCCGGCGAGGTGCAACGCTCGACCACCCGTCCGGCTCGGCAGTCGTGCTCCCGCCGTCCCAGCTGCGCCCATCGCGGTAGTGCCAGCCCGTCCCCGACGGACTGTTGCTGAAGGACCCGACCACTTCGGCCCCGAGCAGAGGTCCGACGCCGGCGAGCATCGGCCACATGTTGCCACCGGTGTTCTCGCGCAGGTCCACGACCCACCCACATGCACCCGCACCGTCGAGCGCGCGAATTTGCGAGTGGAGCGAATCCACGTACGCGGTCCGGTTTGCCCCGGAATGCGGCGGGACGGCGATGAGACCAATGCCGCCGTCGAGCAGTTGTCCCAGCGGCCGACGCGCGACGGGCGGTGCGGCCTGCGGCACCATCCCGCCGGGCGACATCATCACCATCATGCGCTCCGGCGGCATGAGGAAGCTATGGATGTCGACGCGGCGCAACGCCCACGTCAGCGCGGCCCAAGTGGCAGCAGGGGTCTGGGCATCGGCCGCGCGGGCAACCACGGAGTCTTCGAGGGACCGCCAGTCCACCTCGGCCTGGTGGACGGAATGCGAACGGAAGGCCGTCATCGCCGCGCTCACATAGTCGCGCACCGAGTCCGGCATCGTGGACCGTGACTGCGCAGGTAGGCTCCCTGAAGAGAGAAGCAGAAGGCCAACGACCAAGCACCGAGCATCACGCCACATCACCTTGCAGGATCCGGCTCGCGAGGCTGACATGTTCACGTCTCCATGTGCATGGAAAGCTGAATCAGGTTTCGAGAGCTGAAATCAAGGACATCTGAACAGGAGCTCTCCTCTGCAACGGCATTCGGGCTTCTGCGGGTCGCTTGTCCCCTTCCTTCCAAGCTGGACGCATTCTGATCGAGGCGCCAGGTTGGTGTCTCCTCCGGTGGCCGTGACGCGTAGCCTTTGCCAGGGCCGTTCATGAACCGCAGATACGTCATGCGCTCGTTCGTCGCCGCTCTCCTTCTGTCGATGACCGCGGTCGGTAGGTTGCGCGGTCAATCCCGATTCGCCGATTTCGTCGAGCCGGGTTTCCCCTTCATCGTCTCGACGGTCGACGCCGGGAAGCTCGGCGCCGCCTTTCCCGAGCGGAACCTCGCCGTCCGCTGCGTTCTCCTCATGCTCGGGAACGACAGCTACGCCTGCTTCGACACCGACCTGCTGCGCATGGCCGTGGCGTGGCGCGGCGACTTCGTCTCGCTCACGACGATGGCGCAGGTCTCGTATCAGCAACCCGGCAACAAGAACAACGCGATCCCACGGGTGCTCGGCCGCCCGATCGTCGCGACCGGCATCTATCCCGGGTGGACGAGCAGCCCGCCCGACTTCCGCGACCCGCGTCCCGCCGGCCCGAACCCGGCCGCGATGGGACGCGGCCCGATCGCCGCCGAGCACGGTCGCTGGAATGGGATCTACGTCGCGGGCGATGAGGCGGTGCTCTCGTACACAGTTGCAGGGACGGACATCCGCGAGCAGGTGGGCAGCGTCGCCGCGGACGGCCACGTCGCGATCACGCGCACCTTCCAGGTTGGTACGATCGGGCAGCCGTTGACGCTCGTCGTCGGCGAGGTGACGTCCGGCGTATCGTCGGAGGTGACGGGGGACGGCGCGGTCATCCTTCAGGGTTCGGCGCGCGACACGGCGACGGTCGTCGGCGTCGTCGGCGCACCGGTCGGCGCGCAGCTGCAGGTGGACTCGAACCGCTACGTGACTTTGCGCCTTCCCGCCGGTGCGCCGGCGTTGCGCTTTCGCGTCGTCGCATGGCGCGGCCGAGCCGCTGATCGCGGCGCCGTGCGAGCGATGCTCGCGATGCCGGTCCGGATGGCCGAGTTCGAGCGCGGCGGAGCGCTTCACTGGGCCGGCACCGTGACGACGCGCGGACAACCCGCGCCGGATACCGCGGCGTACGTCGTCGATCGCATCACGCTGCCGGTGAACAACTCGTGGCGGCGCAATGTCCGTGTGGCCGACCTCGACTTCTTCCGCGACGGACGAGCCGCGGTCGTGACCTTCGAGGGCGACGTGTGGATCGTCTCGGGGATCGATCGCAGCCTCGGGTCGCTCGAGTGGAAGCGGTTTGCGTCCGGACTCTACGAGCCGCTCAACCTGGTGATCGTCCGCGACACGATCTATGTGCACGACCGACAAGGCATTGTTCGGCTGCGCGATCTGAATGGCGATGGCGAGGCCGACCTGTACGAGA
>JALYXJ010000224.1 GCA_030947165.1 Gemmatimonadota bacterium | reverse complement strand
CGCACGGGCCGCGCACGGTGACCGCGCTCCATCCTTCAGGTCGAGCAATCGAGCGGACGTTCCCCATACGAAGACAATCATGAGAATCCACACCGTGCTCGCGAAACGGGCAATTGCGGGGCGTCTCTTCCATCTCCTGGAGGCACACGCGCTGGCGGATGGCCGTGGAGGGGAGTCGAACGAGCCGGCGGTAGATCGCCCGCTCGGCACGAAGGTGAAGCCTGTCGAGGCCAGGGTGGAGCGCGCGGCGCGCGATGCCCGCACCCGTCGCATCGCATTCGAACGCTCGGCGCTACTGGCGGAGTTCCACAATCTCGCATCCAATTGCGCGCCGTCGTGAGTGCGCGCCCCGAGACCGTGAACTCTCCCATGGCGGTATTCGAGCCCACGTCTGGAGGCGAGATGCCAGTGATTGCGCCACAGCCGTTGCGGAGGTGCACCGCACTGGACGCACCGGCTGGCTTCGTGCCGGCGTGCTTGGCGCCGAAAACCGGGATGATGGGTGAAACGGACCACAGATTCGGGCATCTCAGGAGGTGCCCGTGCCGTGGAGCGAGATCACCGTCATGTCCGAGCGTCTTGAGTTTGTTCGGCGAGTGCTGCAGCGCCGAGAGTCGATGGCCGAGCTCTGCGAGGAGTTCTGCGTGAGCGAGAAGACCGGGTACAAGTGGATGGCGATGATCGCTCCCGCCACGTCGAGCGTGACCGTCCGGCCGGTCCGGACAGAGGCCGATTACGACGCCGCCCTCGGCGACATCGAGGCGTTGATGGACGCCCGACCTGGGACGTCCGATGGGGACCGCCCGGACGTGCTGGTGACGCTCGTTCAGGCATACGAGGCGCGGCACCATCCCGTCCCGCCCCCGGATCCGGTGGATGCGAGTCGCTTTCGCATGGAGCAGGCGGGACTCATGCCGCGCGATCTCGAGCCCTACATCGGCAGCCGCGCGCGGGTCTCGGAGGTGCTGAATCGCCGGCGTGCGCTCACCCTGCCCATGATCCGACGCCTCGCTGAGGGGCTCCAACTCGCGGCCGAGGTCCTCGTCCGCGAGGCGTCCCCAATGACCGGCCGCAAGCGCGGGGCGCGCGCCACGACGACAGCCGCGGCCAAGAAAGGGGGTTACGGGACACGGACGGCGCAGAAGGCCGCGAAGGGACCCGTGAGCGCAAGACGGAGCAGCACGCGACGTAAGCCGGTCGGCACCCACAAACGCTAGGACAGCGCCGTGCGCGCACGTAGTCGCACTTCCTGCTCGCGCAGTAGTCCCTCGTCCTGACTATCGCACCGACGGCGAGGCGTCCGGGCCTATCCACGCTCGCCTGTGACGCTAGCGCATTAGAAACGGGTCGCGGCCTGCGTGTCGACGAAACTCGAATCGCATCATACGATCGAAGAGAGGCGTCGCTCGGAATTCGACGGGATCCTTCCAACGATCTTCCGTCGGCAACATACGGTCCTCGAGCAGTCCAAACTGAACGAGCGGCTCGAGCACGCGATGCCGGAACGTGTAATGCCGAAAGTCCGCGTGCTGCGACTCCCATTCGGTTGGTGGATCCTTGGCACTCTCGAGCCACGCGGAATCGGCAAGCGCTTCGGACGTTGACCAATCGCGAGCCACCGTTCTCAATTTGTAAAATGAGTAGGCGACCGTGGGCTGCAGTCCCCGGTGGCGCGCGTCGCGGTCGAACACGCCGAGATTGAGTGTGCGAAACACCGTTCGGAATAGCAGTGCAAACAATTCGCCGGATCGGTGTGGAGATAGCAGTTCGCGACCGCGGGGCGTCATGCGAAGGCCTTTTCGTCGCATGAGCAGACCGGCGAACATCATCGTGTGGCGCAACGCCGGGAGCCAGAGCACGTCGCCCTCGTTCAGCGGCGGAGGCTCGCCAATGTCGACCGCGAGGCGTCGCTGCGCGGGCATTCGCAAGCGCGGAAGCAGCGCCGCCACTGTGGCTCGAGAAAGATTCCGTGCGGTTGTCTCTTTCAGCGGACCCTGGTCTGCGACGAAGTTGAGCAGCGTTCGGGCGTCCGCCAGAATCGCCGCGCCGGCAAGCTCGTTCAAGGAAAGGGCGTCGTTGAGACGAAGCGCGCCGTGCGATGTCCAGTCGCCATACAGCAACTGACTCATCTCGTCCGGGGACAGACCTCCAAGCTCGGCTTGTGGAGCTGCGTTGTAGTCGCGCGTACGGAGGGCGACCGAGCGATTCATTTCTCCGATCGAACCGAACGGGCCGGCTCGTGAGAGCTCGTCGACGATCGATTGAAGTTCAGGAGGGCGCTTCTGCGAAGGCATGGGTGCATAGCTTTGCCGCTCGGCGCATCTCGCGCAAGCCGACTCCCCGCCTTCTGTTCCTGCGCCTGATGCCTCTCGCACGGAGGTCACCCTGTCGCCGCTTCAGGTGCGGCAGCGTTCGACGGCGCAATCCTCGACGTACGCCATTGATGCTCAACGTCTTGCGCGGCGCCCTGCGCGGGGGGCACGCTCGCCGATGTCGCCTGTACCACTGAAAAATGGCGCAGAACCTACACCAACATTTTCGCGTGGAACGGCCACCGATCGGAATATCGCGGTGTTCACCGATGCAAGTGCTTCCGGAACAATCAGTTACGTCGGCACACTTGTGGTGTATGTTTAACGAAACGACTTACGGCGCCCGTGGACGCCGTAAGTCGTTATCACTTCTTCACTTGTATCGGGACGGCGGGATTTGAACCCGCGACCCCCTGAACCCCATTCAGGTGCGCTACCGGGCTGCGCTACGTCCCGTCCGCTGTACCACGAACCACCAGCGGGCAGGAGCGGAGTATAACCCCCCGTAACGGCCCAAACAACCGCCGTTATCTCCGGGCCGTCGACTCCGCCCGCAGCGCCACAACCGCCATGCCGGCCAGCAACACCGCGACCGCCGAGAACACGATCGGCACCGCGAAGAAGAACGCCCAGCACACCACCAGCAACCCGACGCTCCCAAGGAGCAGCGTCCACGCCATCGGCAGCGCTTCCCGAGGGTATCGCCGCGCGATCGATGCGAGCTGCCACGCGACCACAGCCATCACCGCCATCAACACGCTCCCCGAGATCGCGAACCCTCGGTAGAAATCCCAGTGGCTCCGCTCGAAGCCCATCATCGGGAAGCGGAACCCCTGCATCGCCGCAAACACGATCGACTCGCGCGCCCCATGCGTCACCTTGGGCGACGACGTGCCGAGGGTGTGGCCGAGGGTGAACAACCCGAGCACGACGGCGAGCGCGCGCAGCCAGGTTGACGATCGCACGCGCGTCACTGTTGCGTCCCGTCGCCGTTGCCCTGCCCTTCCGCCGCCGCCTTGTACCGCTCGAGCGTCGCGCTCCAGCCGTTCGGCGAATCCACCGCGCTCCGCATCCCCTCCGAGCCGGCGCCATGGCGGCTGAGATGCCGGTGCTCGAGATCCACCCGCGTCCGGCCGTCGCCGACTGGGGTGAAAGTCACCTCCGCCTCGCTCGACTTCCAGAGATCGGACTCGTACTCCCACGTCGTCGTGATGCGCCACGCCATCACGAATCGCCGCGGCGGGTCCCACGCCAGCACGGTCCCCCAGTCGCAGTCGGTGCCGTCCATCTGCTCGGTGTAGCAGCGGCCGCCCACCTTCCCCTCGACGATGCACTTCTTCATCGGCGACTTGCCGATGTGATGCTCGCGCGGCCACCACGTGTCGAGACCATCGGTGAACACCTCGAACGCCCGCTCCTGGCTGGCCTTCACCGTGATGCTCTTCCGCACCGGTACGTCGGTCGTCTGCTGCTGCTGTTGCTGCTGCTCGGCCATCGACGTCATGATCGCTTCCTCCTTTTCGTGTTCGTGGTGCTCGGAGTCTCTTCGACCTTCCTCTTGAACGCGGCCAGTGCATGGTCCCAGAAC
>JALYXJ010000205.1 GCA_030947165.1 Gemmatimonadota bacterium | reverse complement strand
GTCGCGCATGATGCGTACGAGCCGCCGCTCCAGCGGCTCGGCCGACTCGCTCGCGCGATAAGGCGCAAGCTGCGCGAGCAGAAAGTCCTGGAACGCATCCTGGCGCTCGAAGAAGTCCATGTCGAGCGGCGCGCGATAGCCGAAGTGCGCCATGCGCATGGCGAGCACGCTGTACTGAAGAATCCGAAAACGCTCGGCGACCGGCAGGCCATCCATCGACGGGAACTCGAGCCCCCGCTCGATCGCGGCCATCTCGCGATGGAGCCCGTCGCTCACGTCGCGCACGAACCGGTACTTCCACACCAGTGGCACGATGTAGACCGGACGGTCGGTGCGACGCGCCGCGGCGATCGCCAGCTGCGCGACGCCCGCAAAGAGTGGATGCACGACGTCGTTTGTCCATCGCACGCTCCCCTCCGGATGCAGCAGCACTCCTTCACCGGCGAGCGCCCAGTCGATCGAATACTCCCTGGCGTCGGCGCCGCCGTCGTTGCTGACGAGATTGTTCATCCCCCAGAAGCGCGGCGCGAGCGACACGATGCCGCGGTCGGCCCAACTCGCCATCCGCGGCGCGACGATCGACGAGATCTCCTTGTCGACCAGCCAATCCGTCGCGAACTCGGGATGGTTCGGCGCGAGAAACGCCACGGTCTCGCGAGTGACCGCGCCGAGCAGGCGCCGGCGATCGGCCTCCGGCAGCTCGATCGCGCGCACCCGGAAGTATCCGCGCACGAGCCGCAGGTCGCGCACGAGGGGGATGCGTCGCAGGACGGGAATGCCTTCGAGCAGCCAGCGATTCACGACGCTGAGCAGATGCATCAGCCCCGTGTTCGGGCGTGGACGGCGCCATGTGTGCCGGAGTAACGGTGGTCGGGGATGGGCGGATGCGGGATCGGGGGCGAGAGCCAACGTGGCATTGTTCGGCATGGGTGACCGGGGTGAGGGTGACTGCGACGCCAATCTCGGCGCCGCTGGTCAGTCGAGAGTCACCCGATGGTCACCGGCCTCTGCCTGGCGCGGAGCCGACGAAAAAAAGCGGAAACGGCCGATCCATAAAGGCGCGATCCACTCCTTCCGTTGGTTCCGCTCGGTTGGGACTCCTCTGTGTGCTCTGTGCTCTCTGTGTTTAAATGGCCTTTGCCTTTTTGTCACAGAGGACACAGAGGCACAGAGAAAAGCCGTACGGCAACGCAGAGCTTGACGTCTGACGCGTCGCGCTGGGGCCAGACCGAGCGGCGAATGATCGACGCTGTTCCGGCACGCAACGCCCGTCCCTTGGATTCCCTCACCGCGTCCAGCCGATCAGTTGGCCGCAAAACAGTACAGCAGCCCCGCGCCGCCGGTTGCGACGAGGTTCGCCTGCCCGCACCCCCGCGACGGGTGTGCATAGTTCCACGACGTGCTCCCGCCACCCGTGCGATCATGGTGACCCACCATGGCGCTGCCGGTGGCCGAGTTGCTCGTCCAGTTGCTGCACGTCGTGTCGAACGTGCCTGGAAGCGCGCGGCCTTCCCAATCAGAGCCGGTGAGGATGTCGTGCATGTTCGGCGTGTCGCCTACGCCATTCACCGGCTGCCCTTTCTCGGTGAGCGCGTTCAGCTTGTTGATCTGGTTCCGGTCGCGCACGATGTCGCCGTGCAGATCGGGAACGTTGTTCGCGATCAGAGCGCCACGCGCGTTGTGCCACGGTCCGGCGCCAATGCGCTCGCGGGCGTGAATGGGCTTGCCGTCAGCGGCGGTGCCGCTGAGATAGGCGCGCCATGCTCGGCCGGCCGGGAGCTGCGCCCCCGCCGCTGCCGCGAGCGCGAGGCAGTGGGCGTCGGCGCCGGCGAGGCCGCCGAGATTCGCTCCGTCCCCCTTCCCAACGCTGGTGATGAAGAAGGTCATGGGAGCCGCTGGCTGCTGCGGCGCAGGCGCCGGATTCTGTGCGGCCGCGCTCGCGGACAGAACGGCCGTCGCGACGGCGACGAGGTGATGTGTGGCGCGCATGCGCTCTCCTGGTGAGTGGGGTTCGTGCTGCTCCTGCCTCAGATCATCGCTCCGTTGGCGTACAGCGCTCCCGTCTCGAATCGGCCGACCGCCAGCACGTCGATGTCGAAGGTCGCGCAGCGTCCCTCGGCAATCAACTCCGCCACGGCGAGTCCCGTCGCCGGCGCCATCATCAGTCCGTGCCCGCTGAACCCGGCCGCAACGACGAATCCGGGCAGCGTCGGATGCGCTCCGAGCAGTGCATTCTGGTCGGGTGTCATTTCGTACAATCCGGCCCATCCTTCCACGACCGAGCGCACCCGTGCCGCCGGATAGCGTCTCTCGAGCACCGGGAGCAGCTCTCGCTCGAGCCGTCCATGGTCGCAGACGAGGTTCTCCCCCACCGGCTCGTCGTCGCGCGACCGCCCGATCACCAACCGATCGTGCTCGTTGGGCGTATGCGGATCGTCCAACCGCCAATGCGTGCCATCGGGATCGAAGATCATCGGAATACGGGAGGGAAGCGGCACGGCCAGCTCCAGTCGAAAGAGA
The DNA here is from genome assembly GCA_030947165.1 of Gemmatimonadota bacterium. The sequence goes on along the minus strand of JALYXJ010000205.1, from coordinate 2,170 downwards.
TGCTGACGCACCGGCGCGATTGGCAGCGATACCCCCGCCATCCGCCCGACCTCCGCCGCATATGCGCCGGCCGCGTTGACCACGACCGGAGCGTCGAGTCTGCGATCGCCGTCGGGGGTGCGCACGATCATGCCCGATACGCGGCCGCCGCGGCGTTCCACCTCTACTACTTCGCCGTGCAGGTACTCCGCACCTGCCAGCTCCGCCATCGCGCAAAAGCCTCGCAGGACCTCGCGCGGATCGAGGTAGCCGTCCTCCGGACCGAAGACCCCGAGCGCGATGTCGTCGGCGACGAGGCCAGGGACGCGGGCGCGGATCTGCTCGCGTGTCCACCGTTCCACATTCGCGCCGCTCGCACGCTGCACCTCGAGCCGCCGCGCGAGGTGCTCGGCGCGGGCGGCATCGGCGAGGAAGAGATAGCCGCGCTGACGGAACCAGGCGCGTGCGCGATGTCCGGCCGCCAACGCGAGCTCGTCGAAGCAGGCGTAGTAGGCCACACTGTGGCGCGCCATGGCCACGTTGAGCGGCGAATCGTACTGCTGGCGCACGCCGCCCGTGGCCAGCCGCGACGAGGCGCGCGCATAAGTGGGGTCGCGTTCCACCACTATCACGCGTGCATCACGGAGCCGCTGCCGCAGGTGGAGGGCGATGCTCGAGCCGATCACCCCGCCGCCGATTACGACGACGGCCGCGTCACGCGGCGATGCGGTTTCAGGGGAAGGTGGGGGCATCCGGGATTCTGCAGTCACATCCCGTTGCCCGCCAGTCACGGCGCAGCCAGGTAGCTATGGCGCTCTCTCGTGCACGCGACCCTCGCGGATGACGCGCCAGGAGTCTCCGCTTCCAACGAACTGGTAGGCCTTCTCGAATCGGAGCGCTTCGGGGCGCGGTCCGGTGCCGGCGCCGAAGCGCTCGGCCGAAAAGTAGAGCTGCACCGTATCGCCGCCCACCCGGAACACCTTGGATGCGCGGACGATGTATCCCGCCTCCGGTCCGCTACAGCGCGGTGTGTTTCTCGGCGCGTCGCGCACGGGATCGCAGCTGCCGCGCACGACGCCGCGCGTGCGGAGCGCTCGGAGCACACTGCTCGGCAGCGAATCGCCGGTGTCGTAGCCCTCCGTGCGCGACAGTCGGCGCGGGTGAGCCATCAGCACAAGACCGGGGACGACGTCGAATGCGGCGCGCACGGCCGCATCGTAGATCGCCGCCTCGGCGGACGGCGGAACGTTGGCCGGCTGGAGACCGCGCCCTCTCGCGACGTTGGAGTCGTCAGGGCCAGCGGGTCCGCACGCCACGGCGAAGATAGCGGCGATCACAGCGCGCCGGCCCGCGGTCGCGATGCGCACTAGCGCTCGACCGCCTCCAGACGCCGCTTTGCGATCCCGATCGGGATGAGCGTGGCCGCCACGCAGAGCAACGCAGCCGCGCCGAAGCCGCCGAACATCTCCATCGGATACGTGGCTGTCCCGTAGAACTGCGCTGAGAGGTAGCTGTACACCGGACGCGCCTCGAGCACGACCACTCCGGAGATCAGCGCGATGCTCGCGATCATGAACACCAGGCCGCCGAACGACGTCGGAATCTGGGCTGCGTTCTCCGTCTCGAATTGCGGGAACAGCGTGCCGAAGCCGAGCGCCATTCCGCAGAGCGCGAGCGTCATCAGTGCGATCGTCATGACCGAGACGGCGAACATGAAGTCGCTCACTTGAAGCAACGCGTCGGTCACACCTACGATCCCGAGAGCCAGCAGCAGCAGGGGCGTAGTCCCGACCCAGAACTTGGCCCACAACAAGTCGCGTACGGGCATCGGACTCGATCGCAAAAGCCACAGAGTCCGGCCTTCCAGGCTGACGCTCGGGAAGATGAACCGAGCGGCGATTGACGCCAGTACAAAGCCAGCAAGGACCAAGTTCAAAAATGGCACAACATTAACGAGGAAGAACGTGATCCCTTCGCCACGCAAAGGCAAATACTTGATGTTGAACACATACACGACGACGAGCACGGCCAGCAGGATGAGCTGCGACCACTGGGTCGTGTCGCGGAAGAAGAGGCGCAGCTCCTTCAGCACGAGCTCGCGTCGCAGGTTGCCGAGAAAGCGCAGCGCCCGATAACCGGCGCGTCCGGTGGCCGACTCGCGCGCGAAACGCTGCCCGCTCTCCTGCGCCTT
>JALYXJ010000183.1 GCA_030947165.1 Gemmatimonadota bacterium | reverse complement strand
CTATGTGACGCTCGAGAAGGCGAGGGGAGAGACGGACGCACGACTCGCGGCCGAGAGTCACACCGCGGCGATCAACCGGATCGAGGAGACGATCCGTCTCGAGCACATCGACTGCGACTTCACCCGGCTCGACGGCTACCTGTTCTGCGGCGGCGACGACACGCCCGCGTTGCTCGACGACGAGCTGGCCGCGGCGCATCGCGCCAGCCTGAGCGACGTGACGCTCGTCGCCCGCGCGCCGATCATCGGCTTCGACACCGGGCCCGCGCTCCGCTTCCCGCGGCAGGGGCGCTTTCATGTGCTGAAGTACCTCGAGGGGCTGGCGCGCGCGATCGAGAAGCTGGGCGGCACGATCTACGGCAACACGAAGGTGGAGAAGATCGAGGGCGGCTCGCCGGCCATGATCACGACCGACGACGAGCGCACCGTGGCGGCCGACGACGTCGTGGTGTGCACGAACGGCTCGATCAGCGACATGATGGTCACGCACATGAAGCAGGCGCCCTATCGCACTTTCGTCGTGGCGCTGCGCGTGCCGAAGGGAAGTGTGCCCGACGCGCTCTACTGGGACACTCCCGATCCCTACCATTATGCACGCCTCCAGCCGCTCGACGCCGCGAGCGATGCGCTGATCGTCGGCGGCGAGGATCACAAGACGGCGCACGAGGACGACGCCGGCGCCCGGTTCGAGCGGCTGGAGAAGTGGGCGCGCGAGCGTTGGCCGAGTGCAGGCGCTCGGCTGACCGAATGGACGGGACAGGTCCTCGAGCCGAACGACTATCTCGCCTTCATCGGCCGCAACCCGGACGGCGCCGAGCACGTGTGGCTCGCCACCGGTGATTCGGGGATGGGGATGACGCACGGCACGATCGCCGGCATCCTGCTCGAAGCACTGTTGATGGGCCGCGAGCATCCATGGGAGAAGCTGTACGATCCCAAGCGCATCACGCTGCACGCGCGCGAGCTGGCCACGCTGGCCAGGGAGAACGCCGACGTGGCTGTGCACCTGACGGTGGACTACGTGAAGCCGGGCCAGGTGGACGACGTGGCGGCGATCCCGGTCGGCGAAGGCCGCGTGCTTCGCCGCGGCATGCACAAGGTGGCCGCCTACCGCGACGAGTCCGGCGCGGTGCACGAGCGCTCGGCGGTGTGCACACATCTCAGGTGCATCGTGGACTGGAACACGGCCGAGAAGACCTGGGAGTGTCCCTGTCACGGGTCGCGGTTCTCGGCGACCGGGAAGGTGATCGCCGGGCCCGCGACGGCGGATCTGGAGACGCTGAGTGATTCGTGAACCGTGATCGGTTAACCGTCGGATCGCGGTCTCGGAATAGTGAACGCCACCGTCGTCCCCCGTCCCGCGCTCTCCGCCCAGATTCGTCCGCCGTGCTGGCTCACGATCGTGCGGCAGAGGAAGAGTCCGAGGCCGGCGCCGCGCTCCTTCGTCTCACCGCCGTCCACCTTCACGAATGGCTCGAAGATCGTCTCGAGCTTGTCGGGCGCGATGCCGCGGCCCTCGTCGCGCACCGAGACGAGCGTCTCGTTCTCCCGATCGCGCACCTGCACGGAGATGGTGCTTCCGGTCGGGGCGTAGTTCGCCGCGTTGCCGATGAGGTTCACCATCACCTGCTCGATACGCGGACCGTCGACCCAGAGCTCCACGGGCGAGACGTCGAGCGCCAGTACGAGGCCGCCCTGCTGCACGCGAGCGCGGGTGCGCTCGACGGCCGAGTTGACGAGGGAGCTCGCGGGCACGAACGAAGGTTTGAGCAGATCGACTCCCGACTCGATGCGCTCGACGTCCATCAGGTCCGTCACGAGGCGGTCGAGCCGCTCGGTGTTGCGGGATACCATGCTCACGAGCATCTGGTCGCGCTCCGAGCGCTTCACGTTGTCGCCGCGCAGGAGGTCGATGGCACCGCGGATCGCCGTGAGCGGCGTGCGCAGCTCGTGGCTCGCCATCGAGATCAGCTCGTTCTTGAGCCGTGCCATGCGCACCTGCTCGGTCACGTCGTGACCGAGGCTGGCCGTGCCGATCACCACACCGGCGTCGTCGCGCAGGATCGTGGAATCCCAGTGGATGCGCCGGCGCTCGCCGGCGCGGGTGACGATGTCGTTCTCGTGGTGCTCCGGCACCTTGCCGCGCGCGATCATCTCGTGGAACAGCGCGGTGATGTTCTCATCGGGTGGAACGAAGGTGGCGAACCAGTCGAGGCCGAGCGCCTCCGAGCGCGTGAAGCCGAGGAGCGCGAGCACGTAGTCGTTCGCGAACGTGATGCGGCCGCTCGTGTCGAGGCAGACGGCGATGGCGCGAACCGTCTCGAGCACGGCGCGGAAGCGCGACTCTCGCTCGCGCAGCGCCATCGCCACCGCCCGCTCGGTGGTGACGTCGCGGAAGGAGACGACCGCCGCGTAGGGCTTCCGGCTGCGCGGGCGGATGAGCGGGCGCGCATTCACGGCCAGCCAGATCGGCTCGCCGGTGTCGGCCCGACGCACGCCGAGGATGACGTCGGCCTGCGGTTGGCGGGTGTGCAGCGTGATGAACGCGGGGTGCGCCTCCAAGGGCAGCTCGCCGCCGTCCTCGTCGATCATGTGCCACGGCCATTCGAGCATGCTCCGCCCGATGATGTCGGCGGCACGCAGACCGAGCATGCGCTCGCCGCTCGGGTTGATCAGCTCGACGGTGCCGTCGGCGGAGACGATGGCGATCCCTTCGTCGAGCACCTGCACCACCGCCTGGTGCTGCGCCTCCACGTGCCGCGCCCGCGCCTCGGCCTCCCGCTCGACGCTCACCTCACGGAAGATCCCACGCGTCGCCACCGCCACGCCGTCCTCGATGCGACAGTCGCACTCGCCGGCCACGGCCACGCGGCGACCGTCCTTGGCGATCAGGGTGAGCTCGATCGCCCGCGAGGCGGCGTCGTCACGTCCCCCGAGCAGCGCGGTGAGCTTCTCGACGTCCTCCTCGCTTGACTCGGGATCGATGAGCTGCTGGATCGTCAGCCTCGTCGCCAGGTCAGCGTCACAATAGCCGAGCGTGCGCTTCCAGCTGTCGTTGACCCACAGCAGCCGGCCCTGCATGTCGGTGCTGTGAATCAGGTAGCTGGAGTGCGCGAGGAAGTCGTGGAGGTGACGGTGGTCAAGTGCTGATCGTGGGGGCATCAGCAGCAGGACGAGCCAGCGCGGAAGCTGTAAGCGATAAGCCCGGAAGCCAGGGCAGAAGACGCTGTAGGCTGTAAGCTGATAAGCGATAAGCTTCTCGCTGATCGCTGGCGTTACCGGCATCGCGAAACGTGGGCTCGTTCGTAACGGACGGCGGCAGGGCGGTCCGGTATCTCGCACTTCAATCGCGAGATTTTCGCATGCAGGATTTTCGCCGACTGAGGGTGTGGGAGAAAGCGCACGCGCTTTCGTTGGACGTGGAAGGGGCATGCAACCGGTTTCCGCGCCGACAAGGTGCCGTGCTCGCGAATCGTCGAGCTGCGTTGTCGGTTCCCGCGAACATTGCGGAAGGCGCCGCCGCACGATCGGATCCGGAGTTCCGCCGCTTCCTGAATATGGCCATGAGTTCCGCGCTCGAGACGGACTACCACCTGTTGCAGGCGCGCGATGGCCATTTACTCGGCGAGCAGAGCTACGCGGACCTCACCACTCGGCTTCTCGAAGTCCGGGGGATGCTCGGTGGCCTGATCAAGCGCATCACTGCCAGCATCGAGGTGAACGCAGGATCGGCAACGCCTCCCGTAACCAAGCAGCCCAAGTCTCGAGACGACGTTCCGCCCAGCGATCAGCGAGAAGCCTTAGAGCTTGACAGCTTACAGCTTACGGCGTCCCCTGCACTGGCTTCCGGGCTTATCGCTTCAGCTCGAACGCCGGCGAGTCAGGACGGCACCTTTATCCAGAATCTCGTTCTCCCCGGCTGCGATTCCGCCCCCACGCTCCCCCCGTGCCGCTCGGCGATCATGCGCACGAACGACAATCCGATCCCGAGCCCGCCAATCCGTCGCCGGCCGAGTGTCTCCCGCACGTCGAACGGCGCGAACAGCTCCCGCAGTCGCGCGGGCTCGATGCCGGGGCCATGATCCTCGACCGTGAACCGCATCGAATCGTGGCTCGATGCGTCGGAGGTGGTGATCACGACCTCCGTGCCCGGCGGCGCGAAGGTCACGGCGTTCTGCACCAGGTGCGTGAGCGCGCGGGCGAGCCGGGTGCGGTCGGCGAGGAGCTGACGCTGGGACCCGACGCGGAGCGCCACGGTGACGTTCGTCTGCTCGCAGGCCGACTGCGCACCGTCCAGGGCGAGCTCGAGGAGCTCCCGGGCCGTCACCAGAGTGCGGTCGAGACGCAGCCGGCCGTCGGAGGCGGCCTCCAGGTCGAGGCAGTCCTCCACGATGCGGAGCAGCCGCGACGCGTTGCGGTGCGCGAGCCCCACGAGCACGGCGGCGTGGGCGGGATCGAGCGTCGCCGACCCGCGGGTCATCATCTCGAGCGCGCCGTACACCGCGGTGAGCGGAGTGCGCAGCTCGTGGGCCACCATCGACGCGAAGGCGCTGCGGCGCGCCGACTCGTCCATCGTGTGGTCGATCATGACGTCCCTCTCGGCGCCGTACGTGTACGTGTCCTGCCCTTGGCCTTTGCCTTCGGCGCCGCGACCGGCTCGGGGGGCGGCACGTCGGTGCTGCCCGGCTCCGGCACGTAGCGACGCAGTCGCGGTCGCAGCGCGCCGGTCCACAGTTTCTGCGACTCGATCTGGAGATCGGACGCGTCGTTCATCACGGGCAGCTCGGTGCCATCGGGCAGCACGAACCTGATCTGCACGCGGCGGTCGCGCGCATAGTCGAGGGCTGTCGTTCCGGTACCGTCGCGGCGCCGTGCGCCGAACATCCGCACCAGCACGCGGTTTCCGTCCACGCCCTTCCCGATGAGCAGCTCGCGCACGCCCGCGGCGCGCCGGCCGGAGAGCCAGAGGTTGCTCGTGTCAGCACCCCGCGGGTCGGCGTGGCCCTCGATCACGAGCGAGACGTCCGGGTGCTCGCTCATCACACCGGCCACACCGTCGAGCAGCGCCGCGCTCGGCTCGCGCAGCACGTCGGACGCGAGAGCGAAGTGCACGGTGTGCGCGTTCGCGCGGAGCGCGTCGGGCGGTGCGAGGCGGACCACGCCGGCCTGGGCGATGACCGGCTCGGCCAGGAACGCCACCCTCGTGGCGGCATCTGGGCTCGCCTCGAGCTCGCGCAGGCGCGCCCACAACACGGGGTTCGACTTCTCGGCCGCCGCCACGAGTGCGCTGGCTGCGGCCTGGCTCGACGCCAGCCGTGTCGGGTCCGACAACGACTCGATGAGCCGGCGCGCCTCGGCCAGCGCTTCGTCCGCTTCCGGCGCGCGCGGCTGCGCCAGGTACGTCTCGCGGGCGAAGACGAGCCACGCGCCGGCGCGCGCGAGCACGACGGTGCGGAAGGCGAGGTCGGCGCCGTGGTTGCGCAGCAGCGACACGCGCCGCTGCTCCCAGGCGTCGATCGTCGCCAGATCGGCGGCGAGCACCTCGTTCGTCACCCGCCCCTGCATCGGCACGAGGTCGCCCGGCTGCGGACGCATCGGCCCGCAGCCGATCACGGTGAGCAGCAGCAGCGCCGCAACGTGGAGGCGACGCGGCAGCGGGGATGGGAGGGAGCGACGCACCGGTTGCATGCTCAGCGACCTCCGGCGATACGCTCCCGCCAGAAACTCGCGGGACCGGTGATGAGACCTTCCGTGAAGCGCACGCCGAGGGTCGCGAAGGCGCCTGTGCCGCCATTGGCGGCAAAGTCGCGATCGAGCAGCGCGCCCGTGCGATAGCCGCCCTCGAGCTCGAGGCGCGGACCGACGCGCAGCACCGCCGACGGCGCAACGCTCCACGGCGCCGCGCCGCTCGCCTGCTCCAACAGCATCCGTCCGTCCACCCGCAGCCGCACGACGCCGTCGCGCGTCATCCCCTGCTCGAGACGCGCGCCGAGATACTGCGCGCGAACGCCGAGCGCGGTGCCAGCCGAGTCGAGCAGCTGGTCGTTCGCGGTCCATCGCACCGCATACCTGGCGGCGATCTCGGTGCGCGGGGTGGCCGCCCAGATCGCGTCAGCCGCGCCGAGCAGGCGCTTGTCCTCGCCGGT
>JALYXJ010000169.1 GCA_030947165.1 Gemmatimonadota bacterium | reverse complement strand
TCGCCGGACTGCTTGGCGAGGACGAAGTCATCTCGCTCACGAAGGAATCGGTGCGCGGCATCGCACATCTCGGCGGAACGATCCTGCGCACGACCAATCGCGGCAATCCGTTCTGCTATCCGCGCCTACAGGCCGACGGGAGCTACCTCGAGGTCGATCGCTCCGACGAGCTGATGGAGAACGCGCGCCAGCTTGGCATCGACGCCGTGATCTCGATCGGTGGCGACGGCTCGCTCGACATCGCGAACAAGCTGTGCGCGAAGGGCATGCGGATCGTCGGCGTCCCCAAGACGATCGACAACGACGTCAGCGGTACGGTGACGACGTTCGGCTTCGACACCGCCGTCAACACGGCGCTCGAGGCGATCGACAAGCTGCACACCACGGCCGAGAGCCATGACCGGGTGATGATCATGGAGGTGATGGGACGCGACGCCGGATTCATCGCGCTCCACTCCGGCCTTGCCGGCAGCGCCGACGTGATCCTGATTCCCGAGATTCCGTACGACATCGAGAAGGTCTGCGAGAAGATCCGCGCCCGCGATGCCGCCGGCCGCCATTTCTCCATCGTGGTGGTGGCGGAGGGCGCGTTCCCGCGCGGCGGAAAGGTGCACACCATGGGCGCCTCCATGCCGGGCGAAGCGAAGCGAATCGGCGGCGTGGCCGACTCGATCTCGCGCGAGATCCAGCAGATCACCGGCAAGGAAACCCGCTCGCTCGTGCTCGGCCATCTGCAACGCGGCGGCATGCCGACCGGCTATGACCGCCTGCTGGCCACGCGCTTCGGCGCGGCGGCCGTGCGCGCGATCGCCGACGAGAAGTGGGGTCATATGGTGGCCCTGCAGACGCCGCACATCGTGACGGTGCCGATCACCGACGTGCTCAAGGAGCTGAAGCGCGTAGATCCGACACACGACGTGGTGCAGACAGCGCGGGCGACGGGGATCAGCTTCGGGGATTGAGGGTAGTAGGCCACGACCAGATGGTGTGCGGCCGGGCGTGCTTGCGGATTGGGGGCATTCCAGGGTGCGGGATGACGGTGTCCCTCCGGTAGGACACCGCACACTGGCGGGGCGGCTGGGTTCGCTGTCCTAAAGCCTTTTCAAGGCTATACTTAGCGGGAGCGCTCAGGTGCCGTTCATCTTGGCATCGCCCCTGCCCTACTGCAGGTAGAGCGTGGATGGGCCGCGCTCGACCGGAGATTTCTCGATGACGCTGCGCACCTCGTTCCTGACACTTGCCTGCACGGTCGGCCTCGCCGGCGTCGCGCACGCCCAGCGTGGCGGCGACGACGTGCCGAAGGCCTATCGGCCGCCGCCGGGCATGTGCCGGATCTGGCTGGACAAGGTACCGCCCAAGCAGCAGCCCGCTCCGACGGATTGTCCGACGGCCGTGCGCAATCGCCCGCCCAATGGTAGAGTGCTCTTCGGTGACGACTACGTCGCAGGTCCCGACAAGGGTGACAAGAAGGAGATCCCCTTCCTCAAGAAGTTCGGCAACGACAAGAAGCCGTAAGAGCCAAGCACGATTCTCGCTCGCGCGCGCGGCATGCGCGACGTAAGAGACCAGTACCTCCCCCCTGACCACGCGGCCTTCGTCAGGGCCGAGCCGCCGACGGGTCGCGTCATCGTGATCGCCCCGACTCGCGCGGCCTGCGAGACGATCGAGCTGGCGGTCGGACTCCACATCGAGACGTACCTCGAGCGCCACTTCGGCCCGCGCGTGCGCGAGCTCGCCCGCTCGCGCCGCGGCTTCGGCATCGTCGCGGGCACCGGCTCCGGAAAGACGCTCGCCATCCGACCGATCGCCGAAGAGCTGCTCGGCACCACCGACCTGAAAGTCGGCGTGATCAATCGCGAGCGCGAAGCCACGCCGGACACGCCGAGCTGGAACATCGTCATCGTCACCACCGGGATCGCGCGCCGCTGGTTCCAGGACGGCGACATCCTGCCGCAGGACACCCTGATCGTCGACGAGATCCACCAGACGTCGGCCGAACTGGAGCTGTGTCTGGCCCTCGGCAAGCGGGTGGGCTGCCGGTTCATCTGGCTGTCCGCGACCGTGGACCCGACGTTCTACCGCAAATACCTCGAGAGCGCCGACGTGCTCGAGGTGTACGCGTTCGATCCGGCGAAGGCGGCGAAGGTGGAGGTGGTGAGCAAGGACGTCGGCGAGTTTCTCGACGACAAGTTCCTCCAGCGCATCTACAAGGAGAAGCGCGGCGTCGCGATCTTCGTCCCGACGCGCAAGGGCGTGGAGCAGGCCGCGGAGAACGTCCGCGTCCGCGCGCCGCGCATCAACACGGCGCACTACCATGGCGGCGAGCCCATTCGTGTGCTCCGACCCTTCCTGGAGGGCGAGGAAAGCAAGCCGTACTTCCTCGCGATGACCGCGGCCGGCCAGAGTGCGCTCAACGTGCAGGGGCTCGACACGGTCATCATCGACGACACGCGCTTCACCTCGATCGTCGAGCGCGGCAAGAACGTGCTCACCAAGCTGCACCTCGGCGCAAACGAGATCCTCCAGATGGCGGGCCGCGTCCACGGACGCGTGGCAGGCGGGCGGGTGTTCATCCTCAGCGATCGCGACATCGACTTCGCGTCGCTCAAGCCCACGGCGCCCGAGTTCCAGCTGGCCGGCGACTCCGAGCGGGTCGCGATCACGTGCGCCGATCTCGGCGTCAACGCCGACGAGCTCGAACTCCCCGTGCCGCTCGATCGCGTCGCCTACCGGCGCGCGATGGAGTTCCTCGAGGGGCGCGGCATCATCGAGAAGGGACGGCTCACGCGCTACGGTCGCGCCGTGGAGGCGATGCCCGTGGAGCGCGAATGGGCCGAGCTGCTCGTCAACGCCGAGGACGCCATGGTGCCGTACCTGGCGGTGATGAGCGGTGTGGAGAGCCTGCACCGGATGACGCGCGAGGAGCGCGACCTCGAGGGGCTCATTCTCCCAGGCAGCGACCATCTCACGGCGTACAATCTGTATGCTGACGCATACAGAGTGTCCGGTTTCATCGGAGAAATCTACGGTCTGGCACGGCATCTCTTCCACGAGGACGACATCACGGAGTGGGCCGAGCGGCGCGGCGTGCTGGTGAAATCGATCGAGGACGCGGCGCTGGGCATGGCCAGCGTGTATCGCGGGCTCAGCATGCCGCTGCCGGCCGACATGCCGATGGCGCACGAGGGCACGCGCCGTCAGTTCGCGCAGCTCCTCGCCGAGTTCATGCCGTTCGATCTGGTGATCGACGAGCAGACCGCGTGGGGAGAGAATGCGCGCGTGAGCAAGACGAGCGTGTGTGGGAGTTGGGGCGCGATCGCCGGCGAGCTCCGCTACTTCGCCGACCGCTTCGGCACGCCGCGCGCCTCCATCGAAGGCACGCAGCTCCCGATGGACGTGATCCGCCGCTACGCCACCGGCGACGAGGCGACGCTCGAGTACGACGGCGAGCGGCGCAAGGCGCCGCTGGTGCTGAGACGCCGCGTGGAATACTTCGGCTTCGAGCTGGAGCGCGAGATCGAAGCGGTCGAGCAGTTCCCGCCCGGTCGGGAAGAGGAAGCGCGTCGCGTGCTCGCCGACGCGCTCGCTCGCGGAGAGGCCCGGCACTTCGCGGTGAAGAACAACCTCGGCATCATCGACGCGGTGCGCGAAGCGTATCGCCGGTCGGGTGGCACGCTGCCACGGCTCGGCCAGGCGGAGCTCGCCGGCTTGTACTTGAAGCGGCTCGGAGACGTCGGTTCTCTCACGGAGTTCAAGCAAGCGGACCTGGATCTTGCCGCGGCGCTCGAGGCGCTCTCACCGCGCGCCGAGCGGGCGAAGTACGACAAGCTCCCGGCGAAGGTCGAGGTCCGCGACCGCGATGTGGAGATCGATTACGACGTGGAGGAGGAGAATGGCCGCTCCGTCGGCGTCGCGCGGTTGAGGCTTCCGGAGAAGGTGGCGCGCTCGCTCACCGACGCGGAAGTGCCAACACTCGACCGGCCGGTGCGGTTCGTCGTGTATCGGGGACAGCGCGGCTCGGTGCGGGCGCGCACGCTCGACGAGCTCCAGACGCTGCTCGATGCGCCGTGGTCGGAAGAGGAAGTGGCGCGGTTCAACCGCAAGCGCGACGAGCAGCGCGAGGTGAATCGCGACAACCGCCGCGATCGCGGCCCGCGCGAGCCCAAGCGCGGATTGCGCGAAGGGCGCGGCGCCGGCGGCCGGCCCGGCAAGCGAGAGCGGGAACGCAACCGCACGGGCGACAGCGTTGGGCGCGCTGGTCGCGGGAGCGGCGGCGGGTCAGGGGGAGGGGCGGGAGGAGGAGGAGGAGGAGGAGCAGGAGGAGCAGGAGGAGGACATCGCGGCGGGCGCGGTCCGGGCGGCGGACGTGGGCGCGGACGCTCGCGCTGAGAAGCAGTGCAGGTCCTTCCCTTCGCTGCGCTCGAGGGCAGGCGCGCCGCTCAGCACGACACGCTTGTCGCGGAGCCTCAGCGCTTTTCCATCGCGCTTCCCGTGGTGTGCTCGAATTGCCCTGCCATGGCCACCGGCACGTCGACGGAATACCGCTCCTCGCGCGTGATCGTGAAGCCGCGCGCGAGGTAGTTCGGCAACGCCTGCGGCGCGTCGAGCGTGCAGGTGTTGAGGATCACGCGCGTCCCGCCCAAGGCGAACGACTCCTCCACGGCCCGCGTCAGCATCCAGCCGCCAAGCCCGCGGCCGATGTACTGCTCGGCGAGCCCGAAGTACATGACCTCCACGGCGGCGTTCGGGTGATGCTGCAGCTCGAAGTAGCCCGCGACCTGGCCGTCGACGTACAAGATCCACACGTGCACGTTGCGCGAGGCGAGGTAGCCGTCGAGCTCCTCGTCGGTCCAGACGAGTCGGTCGCGCCAGAGCCAGCGGGAGCCAACGAGCGCGTAAATATCGCGATACTGGGGCGCGCCGATCGGGCTCCGGCGATGCAACGTGACGCCGTGCTCGGGTGCACGCGCAGGGCGCAGGGCCGCCGGCGTGCGTAGCTCGAGGTGCGTGCGTACGACGGGCACGCGAGTCCAGGCGCTGGCTGACATGGCGGAAAAATAATGACGTGCACACGATCTGCCGTGATGACTGTCACGCGGGCCACGGCATCGGCGTCGCCCCTAAGGCTCGCACGTGACCGGCCCCCGGGCAGCAAATGTCCTCCAAGCGCATGCGCGACAAGTATGTGGCAGCGCGGTTGACTTTCGGACCGGTCGGTCCTAATTTGCCCAGGTGAGCAGTCGGCGGCTGGCCATCATCGACAGTGCGGCTCGACTCATCAGCGAGCACGGTTTCGCGCATACCTCGGTGGAGGACGTGATCAGCGCGGCGGGACTGAGCGGCAAGAGTCACTTCTATCATTACTTCGAGTCGAAGGACGAGCTGGGATACGCGGTGCTCGACCGGCAATTCGCCCGATTTACGGATCGTGGTCTGGCGATCCTGCGCGAGCCGATGATCGAGCCGCTCGACCGGTTGGCGCTGTTCATCGATACGCTCGTCGCGCTCCAGCACGAGCGCGAGGGACGCAACGGCTCGCCATTCGGCAACCTCGCCGGAGAGCTGGCGGATTCGCACGAGGGTTTTCGCCGTCGGCTCGGCATCGTGTTCGAACAGTGGTCACGCCAGCTTCAGTCGCTGCTGTGGGAGCTGCGCGAGCAGCTCCGCGACGAGGTGGACATCACCCGGATGGCGTGGTTCATCGTCGCCACCCTCGAGGGCGGCATGTTGATGACACGCGTGCAGCGGGACGCGGCGCTGATGCGTGGGATCGGCGATGATCTCAAGCGCTTCATCGCCACGCATCTGCGAGAGGGTGCGCTGTCGCGATTCGCGGTGGACGGGAAGCACGATCTGGCGCCGGCGGCGTTGTAGCAACGATCGATCGGACGCGACGCACGGGCGGGGAGGCCCCGACGGGCGCCGCGAGTCGAGTATGGGGAGAGTGAGGGGAGGGGAGGGGGCATGGAGTCGACGACGATCGTTCCGAGCGACGCGCTGCGGCGCGCACGCTTCGAGGAAGAGGCGCTGGTCCAGCTCGACGCGCTGCGCGGGTTCGCCGTCAAGCTCGCGCGCGGACGAGACGATGCCGACGACCTGGTGTCCGACACGGTGCTTCGCGCCTTCGAGCGCTGGGATCAGTACTGCCTCGGCACCAACATCCGCGCGTGGCTGTTCACGATTCTCTATCACCTGTTCGTGAGCCGGCGACGGCGAATTGACGCACGCGAGGTCCCGGACGGCGACGGGCAATCGGGACTGTCCGTGCACGACGCCGTCGGCGACGCGGATCCGGAGAGCCGGTTCTATGATTCGTTCTTCGACGACGAGATCCTGCGGGCGATCGACGCGTTGCCGGACGAGTACCGGGCGACCGTGGTGCTCAGCGACATCCAGGAGATGCGATACGCGGAGATCGCGCGCATCCTCGAGATCCCGGAGGGCACGGTGAAGTCGCGCCTCTTCCGCGGGCGCCGACTGCTGCAGCGCCGCCTGCGCGACTATGCGGAAACGATGGGATACATCAAGGTGTTGCCACTGGCCTCGTAGGGCCCGTCAGGCGTGCAGTTTCATCCGGTGCCGTGCCGCCTTCGCCCGATTTCCGCAGGTGGCCATGTCGCACCACCGCCGACGGCCGTTCTTCGTTTCATCCTGAAACACGCGAGCGCATCGCGGGTCGGCACAGCGCCGCACGCGCGGGAGCTCGTCCAGGATGAGCGCATCGGCGGCACTCTCGACGACGGGGATGAGGAGACCGGCGAAGGCGTCGCCGACGGGCACGAAGGCGCGGGCGAAGCTGCCGTCGCCGCGCAGCTCGACCCGGCGCGTGCCGGCGCTGCGGCCGAGCACGCGGTTGATCTCCCCCAGCGCCTCGAGCCGCGCGTCCCGCAGTCCGTCGCCGCGCTCGGCGAGTCCGCGCAGCACGGTGCGCACACGGCGGGCGTCGCCCAGCACGGCCAGCGCGCCCGCCGGCTGCTGCATGGCGCGCCGCTGCATGGCACTCGTGCGCTCCGCGTCGAAGACGTGCGCGGCCTCGAGCCAATGCGCGAGCCGGCCGAAGTCGTGCAGCGGATCGGTGGAGCGCGCGCCGGTGTCGGTGTTCACGAAGTCGAGCCAGAGGCGCTCCGCAACAAACGCGAACGGGTGGCGCTCGCGTCGAACGTGATGCGTAATGGGCGCGGAGAGCTCGAGCGGCGGGGTCATTTGACCCTAGCTTATCCCGTGGTGCGTGAGGCGGCAACCGGCTAGCTTGCGCCGACCTCGGCCGGAGCTGCATCGCGCAATGGCGTCCTCGTTCTCGTCGATCACCCGCGTCGCCGTCGGTTCCACCAACCCCGTGAAGGTGGGCGCGGCGCGAACGACGGTGCAGCGTCTCGCCCCCCGTGCCGAGGTGGTCGGCATCGCGGTGCCGAGCGGCGTGCCCGATCAGCCCTGGGGCGACGACGAGACGATGCGCGGCGCGATCGCGCGCGCCCGGGCGGCGCGCGCGGCACACGACGCGGACCTCGGCATCGGCATCGAGGGCGGCGTGGTGGCCGAGGCGGACGGCGGCGTGCGCTCGTGCGCATGGGCCGCAGTGGTGGGGCGCGACGGGCGCGAAGGGATCGGGGGATCCCTGGCGCTGCGATTGCCGGAGCGCGTCGCGCAGCTGGTGCGTGACGGCGTGGAGCTCGGACCCGCCATGGACCTTGTGACGGGCGAGCGCAACGTGAAGCAGGGGGTCGGCGCCGTCGGCATCCTCACGGCCGGCCTGGTGACGAGGCAGCAGGCGTACGAGGTGCTGGTCGCCTATGCGCTCGTGCCGTTCCTCTCGGATGAGACGGCGTAGCGCGGAGCGGTCGGCGGCTCCAGCGCATCCTCCCGGTACACGATCCAGCCCGTAGACTCTTCGGCGACGAGCTCGACCTCCGTGCCGATCGGCAGCGTGAGGTTCGGGTTATCGTGGCCGGCGGGGAAATCCATCAACACCGGAACGCCGAGGTCGGCCACGAGATCGAGCACGAAGTCCTCGAACTCGTCCTCTTCCGAGCGATCGAGCGAGAGATGGCCGAACACGATGCCCTTCACCTTGCCGAGCAGTCCGGCGGCGCGAAGCTGCACGAGTCGCTCGTCCACGAACGACATCGGATCGCGCACCTCCTCGAGAAAGAGAATCGCATCGGTGGTGTCGATCTCGTAGGGGGTGCCGATCGTCTGCTGGACGAGTGCCAGGTTGCCGCCCACCAGCCGCCCCGATGCGCGCCCGGGCTTGACCGACCGGGCCACGTCGCGTCCCAGTCGGGCGGTGGGGCGCGGATTGGTGAGCGCCGCGAACAGCGACGCGGTGGTGATGTCGCGCGCGCTCGGGATGAGGTCGTCCACCGTCGGGCCGTGAAAGGATCGCAGCCCCGCGAGCCGCATCAGCCACAGGTGCAGCACCGTGATGTCCGAGTAGCCGACGAACGCCTTGGGGTTCGCGCGGAACAGCTCCGGATCGAGATACGGCAGCATGCGCACCGCGCCGTATCCGCCGGTGCCGCTGATGACGGCCTTGACGTTCGGGTCCCGCCACATGCGCATGAAACTGGCGGCGCGACGCTCGTCCTCGGCGCGCTGATAGCGACGCGTGGTGGACAGCTCGGGATCCACCAGCACGCCGTAACCGGCCCGCTCGAGGGCGCGCACGCCGCGCTGAAGCCAGCCCGCGCGAGGCGAGTAGGACGAAGCCACGACACCGATGGTGTCCCCCTTGTGCAGCGGCGGGGGGCGGAGCAGGGGCGGAAGCTCAGCCACTCGCCGCGGGGACGCCGCTCACTGGTGTGTCGTCGTCGTCGCGCTCGGCCTCGCGC
>JALYXJ010000148.1 GCA_030947165.1 Gemmatimonadota bacterium | reverse complement strand
CACGCCGTTTCCGCACGCGCTGTTCGTGGCGCCCTTCCTGATTCGACTCGTGCGCGACGGCCGGTGGGGTCGCGTCGTGTCGGCAGCGGTCGCCTACGGCATTGCAGCCGCCCTCTGGCTCAGCTGGATGAAGGTCGCGCAGCCCGTTGCGAGCGGCGGCGCCGGCGGACTCCTGTCAGTGTTCTACTTCCCGACGCCGCGCAATCTGTGGCTGCACTCGATCAACCTGTCGCTGCTGTTCACCTGGCACACGCCGGTGTTCGGCGTGCTCGTGCTCGCGGCGGTGTTCCAGGCACGCAAGCTGGATCGGACGCTGCGCGACCTCGCGTGGGGCGTGCTGCTCACTCTCGTGTTCTTCACCTTCTTCCCGGCCAGCCAGGGTCATGGCTGGGGATATCGCTACGCGTATCAGGTGGTGGGGAGCCTCGCACTGCTCGGTGCGGCGGGGCTC
Source organism: Gemmatimonadota bacterium (assembly GCA_030947165.1). The sequence continues at coordinate 10,131 of JALYXJ010000148.1, read as the reverse complement.
GAGCCTCTGCTCCGGGTGCTGGGAACGCGTCGCACGCAGCTGCTCGTCGTCGGCTCGCTCCTCGTCACCCTGGCGTTCGAGCTGCCGCTGCGCCTGATACAGACCGAACGGTTCGTGCGTCCATTCGCGGCCGGCGTCGACTACGTGACCTCACGCGACGCAGAGGTGGTGGTGGTTCACGCCGATTCCATCTGGTACGGCCGTGATCTGCAGCGCAACGACCCGTTCCTGCGCGGTCAGCCGGTCGTGCTGGGCGACGAGTTCCTGACGCCGGACGGTCGCGCGTATCTCCGACAGACGCATCCCGGCCGAGTGGTGGACGTGACCGACGCGGAGCTGATCGGGCTCGGCATGACGCGCTGGCGACGCCGGCCGGGCGAGTACTAGCGGCGGCGCATCCCCAGGATGCTGAGGAAGAAGCTCGAGAAGACCGTCTGCACCCCGAGGACGGCGAAGGTCATGCCGGGAATGGCCCAGCGCATCGTATGATGCACGTCGAGCGCGCCGAAGTTCACGGCGCGCCACTGGAGCACCGCGCTGCCGAGCAACACGAGCCCGATGAGCAGCGACAGCGCGCCCGTCATGACGCCGCGCTCCAGCGTGACGTGGCGGAACATCGTCTCCATGCGGGCGTCCAGCGGGAGTAGCCCCTCGTTGATCGCGAACGCCTTGGTGAACACGGCGAAGAGGATCGCCTCGTAGCCACAGATGATCGCGAGGCTCGCGAACAGCAGGGTGTGCACGTCGAAGCGAACCTGTCCGATCAGCACGCCCGGCATCGCCACGGCGAAGCCGGCCAGGCCGAGCGTGATGAGCAGCATGCCTGGCAGGAGGAAGAGCCACCGCGGGCTGAACATCAGGAAGAAGCGCAGATGCCGCCATCCGTCGCGGAAGGTGCGCAGGTGCGAGCGGCCGCTCGAGCGTCCGTCCGGCCGCAACACGATCGGCACTTCGGTGATCCGCAGGCCGTGGAGTGAGGCCTTGATCATCATCTCCGAGGCGAACTCCATTCCCGTGCAGCGCTGGTCGAGCCGGTGCCACGCATCGCGCTGGAAGCCGCGCAGCCCGCAGTGGATGTCGTGGATCGGCGCCTTGAACCAGAGGCGTGCCATCCACGAGAACATCGGATTGCCCCACCAGCGATGCAGGAAGGGCATCGCGCCCGGCATGACGCGGCCGCCCCCGGTCTCGAGTCGGCAGCCCTGGACGAACTCGTAGCCGTCCCTGAGCTTCGCGAGGATGCGGGGAATCTCGCCGAAGTCATAGCTGTCGTCGGCGTCGCCCATGATGACGTAGGTGCCCTTTGCGCCGCTGATGCCGCCCATCAGCGCCGCACCGTAGCCGCGCTCGGCCACCGGCACCACCCGTGCGCCGTGCGCGCGCGCGATCTCCGGTGACCCATCGGTGCTGCCGTTGTCGGCCACTACCACCTCGCCGGCGATGCCATGCGCCCGCATCGCGCTCGTCGCCTTGTCGATGCACGTCGCGAGCGTGTCCGCCTCGTTCAGGCAGGGCATCACCACCGACAGTTCCAGCGTGCCGGCGGTGCCGGACCCCGCGGTGCCCACGTGGCTCGTGTATGGCTTCGTCGAGGCAGCGGAGTTGTTCATGATGGACATCTGGCAATCCTCGCACATGGGGCGAACGCGGCGGACCGGACTGGTCGTGCGTCACCGATGGAGCTCAGTCAAGGACTGGCCGCGCGCAGCGAGTGTAACATGCTCGCAATGGGCGTTAGCGCGCCATCTCGATGAACCGGTCCTCGCCTTGATCGTAGAGATACGCGCGTCGCGACGGCGCCAATGCCAGCAGCCGCGCATTCTCCGCTCCGCGGTCGTACACGATCCACGCGTGTGCCGTCGGCCAGTTGGCGCGGTTCACCACCAGGCTGCGGTGCGGCGAGTGTCGCGGGCCATAGCGGACGAACACGATCGCCCGCTCAGCCGGGAGCTGCGCGACCTGCGCCTCGAACCGCCGCCGATCGGCCGTGTTCATGCGCAGCCAGATGAGCACGTTCCCGCCGTAGGAGATCATCGTCGGCAGCAGCAGCACGCAGCCGACGAGCCCCGCGATCGCCGCACGCGGGGCCGCAACTCGCCATTCTCGTCCGGTGCGCTCCCCGGCGAGCGTTCGCAGCATCGCCATGAAGCCGAGCGCGCCGAGGAAGCTGAGCACCGGCAGCCCTTCGAAGTAGTACAGGGTGCGATCGGGCCACGTGGGGTGCGCGAGATACGCGGCGAACAGCGTCACGAATGTCGCCACGGCGAACCAGCCGACCGACGGCATCACGAGCAGTCCGATCAGCGACAACGCGGCGAAGATGAGGGTAGGCGAGGGCCACGTGCTTTGCCACACCGCTCCAGCGCGCGCGACTGCCTCCGGACCGAGGTTCGCCAGCGTGTGATGCCGCTCGGCATCCAGCAGCCCCACGTTGATTGCCGCGACGTCCGGCGGCGGCGTGAGTCTTGGGCTAGCCTGCACGACCCCGAAATGCGGGAAGTCGAACGGCATGTAGTCGCGCGCGTATTCGGCGAGCGGCATGCGTCGCCAATCGCCCAGCGTTCCCTCGGCCCAGAGGGGCAGGATCGCCACGGCGCAGCTGCCGGCCACGACGGCCGCCGTCAGATCCCGCCACCGTCGCGTGCGCAGGACGTCGCGCAACACCACCCAGCCGATCGGTAGCGCAAACGCCACTGCACTCCAGGGCCGCGTGATCGCCGCCCATCCGAGCGCCAGCGCGACCCCGAGCAGCCAGCCGCGCCGATGTCGTTCACGCCAGCGCAGAAGGCAGTACCACGCCAGCATCAGCATCGCGCTGCTCGTCGTCTGCGAATACCAGCTCGACGAATAGCGACAGATCACGTCGCCCAGGAAGGTGAGCACGCAGGTGAGCAGCGCGGTCACCGGATCGGCGACCCGCCGCACGAGCGCGAACAGCAGCCCGATGCGCACCGCGTTGAGCAGAAAGACGATCAAGGCCGGCAGCCCGACCAGGGTGCCGAGCGCCAACAGCAGCGAGTGGCCCGGCGGATACTTGGACGCGAGCACCGGGGTCACCAGCACGTGCGCTTGCCCGAAGAAGTCGGACAGCGGCGGCGCGGGCATGGCCCACCGCCCCGCGGCGAAGATCTCCGCCTGGAGCAGATAGGCCACCTCGTCATGATCGAGGGGCATCGGGTGCCACGAGCCCCACGTCGCCCACGACAGAGCGGCCCAGAGGAGCGCGACCACGAACGGGGCGTACCGACCGGCGAGGAAGCGCGAGCCGTCACGCTCGGCGCGGCCGCGCAGCAACAGCGCGACAGCGCAGGGGATCAGGAGCGCGATGATGAGGAGCATGCGCGCGAGCTACGCGCTCTTGTCCTCGTGGTACACCATGTCGAGGTTCACGTCCCAGAGGTTGGACTGGTCCGTGATGCCGGCGAGGATGTTGTCCACCGCCATCATCGCCGTGAGCATGCTGTGGTCCTGATTGTTGTACCGGTGCATGCCGTTCCGGCCGATCAGGAACAGGTTGGGGATCGTCGCCGCCCACTTCTGCACGACGCCGAGCCGGTCGTACGTGCCGAAGTACGCGGGATATGCCTTGGGCATGCGCAGCACGCAGCCGTCCAGCACGTCCTCACCCTTGATGAAGCCGATCTTCTCGAGCTCCTGCGTACCGAGCTTCACCAGCTTCTCGTCGGGGGTGTTCCAGAGCACGTCGTTCTGGTCCACGAAGTACTCGAGCCCGATCCACACGGTGCGCTTGTGGTCGGCCACCATGTAGGGACTCCAGTTGTTGAACACCTGGATGCGTCCCACCTGCACGCCGCCGTCCTGCACGTAGATCCAGTTGTCGCTCACCTTGGCCGCGGGCTGCTCGCCCTTCACCTGTACGTGGAGCTTCTTCAACAGGAGCCCGACTGTGAGGAAGTCGCGGTACTGGAGACCGTCCGCGACCTCGCGCACCTCGGCCGGCGGGGTCGGCTTGGTCTGCTTCACCAGCTCCTTCACCGGCATGGTGGAGAAGAAGTAGTCGCAGGCCACGCGCTCGCGGTTGCCCGACTCGTCCTCGACCTCCACTTCGCTCACGCGATCGCCGTCGGTGATCACGCCCACGACGCGATGACCGAAGCGAATGCTGCCGCCCGCCTTCATGACCTCGGCGGCGACGGTCTCCCACATCTGGCCCGGTCCGAGCTTCGGGTAGAAGAAGCGCGTGATGAGGCTCGTCTCGCGCTCTTCCTGCTTCTTCTGGAAGTCGCTCGACAACAGGTCCTTCACGGCGTGCACGACGGCGCGCTTGAGCGAGAGGCCCTTCACGCGCTGGGCGCCCCAGTCGGCGCGGATGTCGCTGCACTTCACCCCCCACACCTTCTCGGTGTAATCCCGAAAGAAGGTCTCGTACAGCCGACGGCCAAAGCGATTCACGAAGAACGCGTCGAGGAACGTCTCGTCGCGGCGCGGGAAGAGCTGCGCCTTGCAGTAGCTCACGCCGATCAGCGCCGTGTTGAGCAGGCCGAGCCGGCGCGCCACGGTGAAGGTGATGCCGATCGGGTAGGGGAAGAAATGCCGCTTGTAGTAGATCCGCGACAACCGCGGGCGGTGCAGCATCACCTCGTCCGTCTGCTCCGGGTCGGGGGCGATGCGGCGCTCCTCGCGGGTGCGCACACCCGCGGCGGTCGCAATGGCTCCGTCGTCGTCGCGGTAGGGCGACGACACGAGATCGATGCCTTCGTCCTCAACTACTTCGGGGATGAACCGGCGCACGACCGACTCGGCCACGTAGTCGATCTCGTGATCGGACTCGGCGGTGTCGGCGGCGGGGGCGCCCTGGCGCGGCAGGAAGGAGAACCACCAGTTCATTACGCGCTCGCTCTTGGAAAAGAAGCGATGCCCGCCGATGTCGATGCGGTTGCCCTTGTAGTTGTACGTCTGCGCGATGCCGCCGATGGCATGCGTGCGCTCGAAGATGAGCGGACGCACGTCGGTCCGGGCGAGCAGCTCGTAGGCGGCAGTCAGTCCGGCCGGTCCAGCGCCAGCGATGACCGCGATTGGACGACGGGACATGGTACCTGCGTTTTGTTGGAGTGGCTCGCAGGTAAGACGGTTCAGGCTCTGGTCGAGCAACAACGGGCCTGTCATCCCGCAGGAGCCAGCGGAGCGAGGATGACCACGCGTGGCACTCACGTCGCCTTGCCCACCACCAACAGCGAACTCCCAAACGGCACTCTCGCCTTCCCGAGCACGCGCTCCTCGAGCCGAGAGAGGAGATATAACCCCCGATTGATCGGCTCCGGCGGGATCCGTGGCGGCGCGGGCTCGCCCCGATGGAGAAGCTCCGCGAGACGGGTGCCAACCTTCGCGAGCGCAGTCCAGTGGAAAAAATACCGCGCTTCCTCGATTCGCACATCGGCGAGCTCGGCGAGCTCGGCAAAGCGGCGGGCGGTATACCGGGTGTAGTGATGGTTGAGATCGTCGTGTCGCGTCCAGAGCGACATGAAAGCCGGCACCGTTGCGAGAAAGACCCCGTCGGGCTCCAGAAGCGACACCGCGTGCCGCAGTGCGGCCGCCGCGTCGGGCAGGTGCTCGAGCACGTCGAGCATCAGCACGAGCGAGTAGCGACGTCCTGGCTGGAATCGCGCGTCGAACGGCTCCACATGGATGCGCCTGCGATGCGCGCCGCCTGGCGACACCAGGGCCGACGCTGGCTCCACTCCTTCCACGAGCGTCACGCCATCGAGCGCAGCCAGCGTGTCGAAGAAAAGGCCATCGCCGCAGCCGACGTCGAGCACCGTTCGCCAGCCAGCGGCGGGGCGATGCCGCCGCAGCGTGTCCAGGATGACGCGCTCGCGGGCGCGCCACCACCAGTGTCGCTCGAAGAGATCGCGATAGCGTGCGCCGTACTCACTATCCATCGCTGTACAGCGCGCTGACCCGTCGGGCCGCGCGCGGCGCCACGCCGCCCGTCTTGCCGCGTACCACCGACCCGACCACGTACAGCGGACGACGCTTCGTCTCCTGGTAGATCCGGCCGACGTACTCGCCGATGATGCCGAGGAAGAAGAGCTGCACGCCGGCGAAGAACGACATGAACAACATCAGCGACGTGAATCCCGCCGGCGTGCGGTCCAGAAACAGTTTCGCGTAGAGCGTGAAGATCGAGAACCCGGCCGACACCAGGATCGCCACGAGGCCGACGGTCATCGCCGCGCGAAGGGGGACGACCGAGAAAGAGAACAGCCCGTCCGAGGCGAGCTTGAGCAGCTTGAGCGGTCCATACTGGGTCGTGCCGGCGAAGCGCTCGTCGCGCTCCACCACGAGCCCCGTCTGGCGGAACCCGACCCAGCTCCGCAGCCCGCGCAGGTAGCGATGGTGCTCCGGCGCGGCCCGCATCTGCTCCACCACTCGGCGCGTCATGAGCGCGAAGTCGCCGGCGTCCAGTGGAATTCGCGTATCGGCGAGGGAAGCCAGGAGCCGATAGAACAGGAAATAGCTGAGCCGCAGCATCCAGCTTTCCTTCCGCTTCACGCGCTGTGCGTAGACCACGTCGTACCCCTCGCGATGCTTCGCGAGCAGCGCCGGGATCGTCTCGGGGCGGTCCTGAAGATCGCCGTCCATCGCCACGGTCACGTCGCCGCTCACGAAGTCCAGCGCCGCGCTCAGCGCCGCCTGGTGGCCGAAGTTGCGCGAGAGCGACACGACGACGAGCCGGTCGTCGCGCTGAGCGGCCTCCTCGAGGAGCGCGAGCGTGCGGTCCCGGCTCCCGTCGTCGACGAGGACGATCTCGTGTGGGCCACCGGGAATCGCGTCGAGCACGGCGCCGAGCCGCCGGAGCAGCTCGGGCACCCCCGACTCCTCATTGTGAAGGGGAATCGCAATCGAAATACGCATCGTGTCGCTCATCGGCGGGCCCGTCCCTTGAAGTACACCATGTTCCATAGCGTCATGCCTCCAGCGCCAAGCGGGTACGGCTCGAATACGACTGGCTCGAAGGTGCGGGTGAACAGCTCCTGCCATGACTCGAGCGGCCGTGGGTAATCGCCCCGGTCGGCGCGGGCCAGAAAACGCGACACGGACGGCGCCGATGGAAGGACGAGGTCCATGATGTGTATGTGCCCGTCGTCGGAGAGGAGCGTGGCGAGGTGCTCGAGGATGCGCTGCGTGGCCGCGTCCTCGATGTGATGAAACAGGCTATTGGCGAGAATGAAGTCGAACCGCTGATCCGGCGACACCTGGTACGTCGTCACATCGGCCACGACGAACTGCCGGCCGTGGCGCCGCCGCGCACTCTCGATGTACGCCGGGTTGAAGTCCACCCCCAGGTAGTCGGCGCCGGCGAAGTGATGCGTGTTCGTACCGGGGCCGCATCCCACGTCGAGCACGCGCCGCGCGGCCGCCACGTCATTGTACGCGAACAATGGTGCGAGCTTGCGTTCGGCGAACGGCGCCTGCCACACGCGATAGGCGAGCGTGTTCTCCATGAGGCGAGCGTGCATTCTCATGGCTGCCACCGGACGATGAAGTTCCCGACCTGTTCGGCGGCGGGATATCGCCGCGCCAGCCGGACGCCCAGCTCGTAGCTGATGCCGGGCGAGAAGCCTGGGGTCATGTTCAGCACGATCGCCGTGACGCCGTGCGCCTCGAGGTCATGCAGCACCCGCTCGGTGCGCCCGGACGGATCGTCGAAGAACTCGAACAGCGTCCGGGTGGGGTTTCGCAGACCGCTCAGGAAATAAATCTCCGGGCAATCGGGCGACGCCCATGTGTATCCGCCGCGGGCGTGCTCGAGCAGCAACGAAATGGTGTAGTTGTAGACGATCGCCTGGACGCGTGGTACCGCGAGCCCGGCCCGCGGCAGCAGCCTTTCGGTGGGGGCCTGCGAACGGTAGAAGTTGCCCATCCCGTAGAGCGAGCCCGTGTTCACTAGCCAGACGCCGAATACGAGATAGAACGCCGTCACGGCCCGGGGAATGACGGTGGAGGCCGGCCGCAGGTAGCGGTACAGCGCCAACGTCGACAGAACGACGAGCGGCGCGACATAGAAGAAGTAGATCGGACTGGCGAAGGGAAACTGCACCAGGCTGCACAGAGCCGTGACGCTGAGGAGCAGCATGGTTCGCGTGCGGAGGAGCCGGTCGCTCTCGTCCGCCGCACGCCGCTGCGCGACCAGGAGCACCCCGGTCAACACCAGCGCGGGCACGAGGCTGCGTGCGGAGCTCCACACGGCCAGATACGGCCACGGTATGAAGCGACTGCCCACGAGCAGCAGCGCGAGCCCGACGATCAGGAGGGTCGTCTCGCGGCGCGTCAACTCTCGCCGCGAGGACATGGCGACTGCGCCGAGCGGCAGCAGCGCGAGCATCGTCCAGAGCGGCGGCATGGGCATCTCCGTGACGCCGATCCGCTTCGCCGGCAGCAGGCAGACTCCGTGCACGAAATCGCCGACGGAGTGGGTGCGAATGTACGGCACCAGAAAGAGCGCGATCGGCAGCGCGACGCCAAGGAGAAACGGAACGACCACCCGGACCAATCGCGCGAAGCGCTCAGCGCTCGGGCCGGCGGACCCCGTCCACTCTCCGCGAATGAGCAGCCACGCGAGCAGCGCGCCCGGCGCGAAGAAGTGCATCACCTCAGGTGCGCGAACGTTATTTCGCACCAGCATCGCGAGCGCCGCGACGAACAGGAGCAACGCAACACTCACGAGAACGGCGTAGACCCTGCCGCGCTGCTGCACCGCGCTCGCGTCGGCGCGTCCCTGCTCCTGCGCGTGGAACACGAAAAAGAGCAGCACACCGGCCACGTAGTACAGGCCGACCACCTTGACGAGAAAGGACAGCCCCCCCGCCACGCCGGCGGCGACGAGCCAGCGCCGTCGCCCATCCTCGAGATGCTTCAACAGCGCCAGGATGCCGAAGGTGGCGAGGAAGAGGTTGTACCACGACGGCATGGCCGCCGGGTAGTTCGGCAGCGACCAGACCACGGCCAGGAGCGTGACCGCACCGGCCGCGAGCGGTTCGGCGAGCCGGCGCGCAATCGCGTAGACCGCCGGGACCCAGGCGAGGAAGACCGCGAAGAGCACCAGCCTGAGCGTCCAGAGCGTCGTGCCCAGCAGCCGGAACGCCACCGCATTCAGCGTCGCGAGACCGCCCGTGTAGATGTCGTCGAAGTCCCGATGGGCCAGCTCGCCCTGCAACACCCGCTCGGCGGCGTGCGCGAGAGAGCCATCGTCGTTGGGAATCCATCCGCGACCCAGATGCCAGGCGACGTACGTCGCGCTGAGTGCGATCACGGCGACGACGACCATTGCCTGCGTGCGGACCTTTGGATCGGGTCGCGGGCCGCGTCCGGACGCCGGCTCTGCGGGGATGAAGTGACGTGCGTGGGGTAATGGTGCGGTCGCGGTGCCCGTCACGGCCTGCCTCGCCACCGCAGCTGATACGGTCCCACGTTCGTCGCGAACGGATAGCGCGTCTCGAGCGCGCTCACCAGTTCGTCCGACGGCAGATGAGAGAACGCCGGACGACTGTTCAACACGACCGCGGTCACCTGATGCCGATCAAGTGCCGCGAGCAGTCGCACACTGTGGTCGTCGGGATCGTCGAAGAACTCGTACAGCGTGCGCGTCGGATTCCTCAGGCCGGCCAGGAAGTACAGCTCAGGCGCGTCGGGCGAGACCCATGCATAGCCTCCCTGTGCACGCTGGCGGAGCATCGGCACCAGGCGCTGATAGACCATCGCCTGATCGCGGGGGATTCTGAGCCCCCCGCCCCGAGCCAACCCGATCGGGATGATAGTGTGATACTGACCGTGGGTGATCCCCATCGAGTTGAGCGTGCTGCCGTTCACCCGCAGCACGGCGAACGCCACGTAGAACGCGGTCAACGCCGCCGGCGCCGCGCGCGGGAGCGGACGGAGATGGGGATGGAGGGCGACCGCCAGCAGCGCCACCAGCGGCGCGACATAGCAGAAATAATTCGCCACCGCGTAGGGAAACTGCACGAGGTTGCACAGCGCCGCGACGCAGAGCAGCGCCACGAGTCGAGCGCGCTGCAGCGACTGCTCGGCGTCCATCGAACGCGAGCGCCATAGGGTCGCGACCGCGAGGAGCGCGAGAACCGGCAGCAGGCTCCGGACGGAATACCACAC
>JALYXJ010000135.1 GCA_030947165.1 Gemmatimonadota bacterium | reverse complement strand
CGGCGAGGGCTGGGCCGCCGCCGGGGTCACCCGACGCGGGCTCTTCACGGCGGCCGTGCGGCCTCGCACCGCGCTCGGTGCCTTCGATACGGTCGGTGACTTCGGTGCGGCGGTGGCCCCGTTGGTGCGCTCCGCGGCGGACACGACGTCCAGACGGGTAGTGGATGAGCCGGCTAGCGTGACATCGCTGCCGCCAGCCTTCGCCAGGTCCTGTTTCAGGTCATCGGACAGGGCGGGCTGCTCCGACGAACGCGAGCAGGCCGCAAGGGCCGCGAGGGAGGCAGCGGCGATCGTCAGTCGGAATGAGTGTCTCATGGCCACTCATACCCCGACACCGCATTTTGGTCCCTCGCTTACGCCCACTCGTCGCAACCGGACCCATCTTTACGCGTGCGACCCCCGCCCCAACAGCGATTCAACGATTCGAGCGCCACACGTTCGCGCCCCCCCGGCCCGACGCGATCGAATCCATCGTGCGCCGCGAGATCACGGAGGTCGTGTACTCCTGCGTGAGATCGCGTCTGGCGTCCTCCGCACCGTCCCGGTGCTTGATGAGCAACCACTGCGGCCGCCCCGGCCGTCGCATGCGCACGAGCACCCAGGCGCCCTGCAGCCGCTTGCCGTGCAGCACGATCTTGAGGTCGCCCTTCTCGTACCCGCGCCGCAGCGACTCGACGCCGCCGCCGTCTTCTGCCTCATACGTACCGCGATCCCAGAGCATGACCGTGCCGCCGCCATACTCGCCCGCAGGAATCGTCCCCTCGAAGGTGTTGTACGAGATGGGATGGTCCTCCACCTCCATCGCGAGGCGACGCACCGATGGATCGAGGCTCGGACCCTTGGGCACCGCCCACGACTTCATCACGCCGTCGAGCTCCAGACGGAAGTCGTAGTGCAGATGGCTGGCGGCGTGCTTCTGCACCACGAAGTGCAGCGTTTTGCCCTTCGCGCGAGGCACTGTGCCCGCGGGCTCCCGCGTGCGCGAGAAGTCACGCTTCCGATTGTATTCGGTGAGCGCCGCCGCCCGTGCCGCCGCCCGCGGCACCGCAGTCTTTTTTGCCGCGCTCTTCGTGGGCGCGCCCGTCGTGGCCGCGCCCGTCGTGGCCGCTGTCTTTTTCGCTGCCGTGCGCGTGGTTGCCGTCTTCCTGGTCGCCGGCCGTTTCACGGCGCGCTTGGACGTTTTCTTGGTCGCCATGCGGGCGACAATTTGCGAGGAGCGTGCCGGCCGACCGCCGAGCGCCGGCCCGCCCGACGATCAATAGTCCACGGGGCGCAGATAGCTCTCGCCGATTGCCGAGCTGCTGATCATCGCCACCGTGGGCAGCTTCCGCTTCCAGTGCGTGGTCGCCACCCGCCTGGTCACGAGCGCCACCTCCGCCGCGTCGAAGCCGCGCGCCAGGAGGTCCTTCTCGTCGTAGCCGTTCAACATCCAGTTCAACAGCTCGTCCGCCTTCTCGTAGCTGATGCCGAAATCGCTTTCGTCCGTCTGGCCCACGACGAGGTCCGCTGACGGCGCCTTCCCCACAATGACCTCGGGGACGCCGAGATGGCGCGCGAGGGCCCACACCTGTGTCTTGAACAGGTCGCCGAGCGGGTTGATAGGCGGCGAGTCGTCGGCGTGCCAGGTGAAGTAGCCGAAGAGGCGCTCGGTCTTGTTCCCGGTGCCCAGCGGGATGGCGTGATGCCTGGCGGAGAGATCGAACAGCGTGATCATCCGCATGCGCGCCATCACGTTGCCGCGCCGCGCCGCATCCGCGTCCGGCTCGTTCGCGAGGTACGCGTCCACTGGCGCACTGATGTCGAGCGTGCGTCCGCAGATGCCCAGTGAGTCGATCACGAGCTGCGCGTGGGAGAGACTCTCGGGGCTCGAGGTCCGATACGGCATGCGCACGCCGATCACGTGCTTGGGCCCGAGCGCTTTCGCGGCGAGGTATGCCGTGACGGCCGAGTCGACGCCGCCCGACACGCCGACCACTGCCGTGTCAAACGCGCGCCGCGCCATCTCGTCGCGGAGAAAGCGCACCAGCCACTCCTCCACCAGCACCGGATCGATGGCGAGGGGCGGCGGGCCGGTTCGCCCGTCGGCCTGCACCACCCGCACGGACGACGCGGTGCGCCGAGCCCCCTCCGATCCCTTGGCTCTCGAGGCGCCATTGGCCGGGCCGCTGGCCGCCGATCCGGCGATCGCCTCCATGCCGTCGAAGGCGAGCAGGTGCGGCGCATTCGATTCCACTTTCGCCAGCGCGTCGCGGAGATGCGGCGCCATCGTCTCCAGGTCGGAGATGAGGGGCATGTCGGCCCGCGCCCGCGTCACGTCGCCAAGATCGATCGTCGCCACGACGAGCGCCTCTTCCCAGAGCGGTCCGCGCACGCGCACGTCGCCCTTGGGGCCGGCCAGCATGGCGGCGCCGGGGAACTGCTTTCCCCCTTCGCTGCCCACGAGGTGCACCAGCGCAACGTACAGCCCATGCTCGTCGGCCATGTCGCGCGCGAGCCGCTCCCAGCGCGACACGCTGGCGGGACCCGGCACGCCGTCCGATTTCGGCCACGCGCCACGAGCCGGAGGCGCCGTGGGCACGAGGATGAGTTGCGCGTTGTCGAGCGCGACGATGGACCCCGTCATCGAATGCCACACATCCTCGCACACCAGGATGGCGGCCCGCCCCCACGGCGTGTCGAACGCCCGGATCTCGAGCCCGGCTTCGACGAAGCGCGCCTCGTCGAACAGGCTGTAGGTCGGGAGGAAGACCTTGCGATGCACATGTCGCACGAGCGGCACGCTCTCCCCGAGCGACACGTAGAGCGCACTGTTGTAGAGCTTGTTGCGCCAGACCTCGTAGAAGCCTACGCAGACGTCCACCGGCGGACCCGCGTAGGCGCGATGCAGGTCGCCCGCGAGCTGACCGGCCGAAACAGCGTGCTCCCGCACCCCACCCTCGAGGAAGTACCCGCTGAGCGCCGTCTCCGGAAAGCAGATCAGCTGCGGCCTCGGCTCCAGCGACGCCGCCTGGGCGAGCAGGGCACCGATGCGCGCCAGGTTGTCGGCGTAGGCGCCCTTGCGCGGTTGGAACTGGGCGAGGGCGAGTGTGAGGGTTCCCATTTGCCTTTAAGGATCACCTGCGTCTGATAACTACGAAAGGGTCGATCATGACCGATGCCGCAACTCCGCCCCGCCAGTCGGTGTACGCTCCCGATATGATCTCACGTCTCCTGCTTGTCACGGCCTCGGCGCTGCTCGCCGCCGCCCCTCTGCGTGCCCAGACGGCTCCTACCGCGCCGCGGAACACGGGCGAAGTCTGGCAGATCGTCCCACAGCCACAGGCGTCACTTGTCTTTGCGCGTGACGGATCGCTCATCGGCGAGATCGGTCGGGAATCACGCACCAGCGTCGCCATCCGCACTCTGCCCAGGTATGTGGGCCAGGCATTCGTCGCGGTCGAGGACCAGCGGTTCTACCAGCACGACGGCGTGGATCTCATCGGCGTCGCCGGCGCCATCAAGGGCAAGCTGCTCGAGAAGATCACGGGCGATCATCGCGGCGGCGCGAGCACCATCACGCAGCAGCTGGTGGGGAACATGCACCCCGACCAGATCGACCGGCGCGACATGAGCATGGGCCGCAAGCTGCGTGAGCAGCAGGCGGCCCGAGAGATGGAGCGGCACTACTCGAAGGAGCAGATCCTCGAGGGGTACATCAACCAGATCAACTTCGGCCACGGGTGGTACGGCGTGGAGTCGGCGTCGCGCCACTACTTCGGTAAGAGCGCTTCGAAGCTCTCCCTGGCGGAAGCGGCCACTCTCGCAGCTCTCCCCAAGTCGCCGGTGGCGTACGATCCCTCGCGCTTTCCCGGCAAGGCCAAGGATCGCCGAGACCTGATCCTCAGCCTGATGTCGCAGCAGGGGTTCATCACGGCGACGGACGAAGCGCGCGCGATCGAGGAGCCCGTCGTCACGGCGCCGAACGCGGGCATGGCGGTCGCGGCAAACTACTTCGTCGACGCCGTGCGCCAGGCGGCCGAGCGCGCCGGCGTCAACCTCTCCAACGGCGGATATCAGGTTCACACCACGGCCGACGTGGCGCTTCAGCGCGCGGCCGTGCAGGCACTCGTGGAGGGGACGCTCAGCCTCGAGCAGCGCCCCGACTACAAGCATCCGACGCTTGCGGCGGCCCAGGACAAGCGCGACGCGCTGGAGGGCGCCGTGGTGGCGATCGAGCCGAGCACTGGCGACGTGCGCGCGCTCGTGGGCGGCCGCGACTATCAGCTCGCGCCCTTCAATCGCGCGGTGAGCGCGCTTCGGCAGCCGGGGTCGTCGTTCAAGCCATTCGTGTACGCGAAAGCACTCGAGGACAGCATGAGCGCGGCGACGATCGTTCCCGACACTGCCCTCAGCATCGTGCTGGACAGCGCGCGCGGCGAGTTCTACAGCCCGGAGAATTCCGACGGGAAATTCCTCGGCCCGATCACACTGCGGCACGCGCTCACTCTCTCGCGCAATCCCGTGGCCGTTCAGCTGGCGCTCCGTGTGGGACTGGACTCGATGGCGGCGATGGGCCGCCGGGTCGGGATCCCGACGCCGATCATGCCGGTGCCCGCGAGCGCGCTCGGGGCATCCGTCGTGCGGCCCCTCGACTATGTGGCCGCCTACACCATCTGGGCGAACCTCGGCAGCACTGTGGAGCCGCGCCTGATCACGCACATCGACGACGCGACCGGTCGCACCGTGCTACAGCGCGGCCCCTCGGTGCCGCAGTCGGTGATGGATCCGCGCGTCGCGTTCATCATCCGCGATATGATGCGCGACGCAGCCGAGCGCGGCACGGGCGGCTCGGCGCGTCGCGCTGTGCCGTCGTCCATCACGATCGCCGGCAAGACAGGCACGACGAACGACAATGTGGACGTCTGGTTCATGGGGATGACGACGGATCTCGTGGCCGGCGTGTGGCTCGGGTTCGACCGGCCGACGACGATCACGCCAGGCGCGCAGGGGGGCACGCTGGCTGCGCCGATCTGGGGCGCCATGATGGCGCGCTATTACGCCGGTCGGCCGGCCCCTGCGGCGTGGGTGCCGCCGCTGGGCATGCTCACCGCTGAGCTGGATCGCACCAGCGGCCTCCTCGCCGATGCCGTCACGCCGGCGGCACAGCGGTACACCGAGTACTTCGTGCCGGGCACGGAGCCCGAGCCGCTGAAGAGCGTGCCGTGGAAGATGCCGGTGTTCGGCGCGGTCGTGGCGTATTGACGACGAAAAGCACAGCGCCCCATGTGCGAAGCACATGAGGCGCTGTGTTGTCGAGGGGACTAGTTCAGCCGGTGACGACCGGACCTGTCCGACTCGCCGTGTTAGCGGCCGAGCTTGACGACGTTCTCAGCGGCCGGGCCCTTTGCGCCCTGAACCACGTCGAACTCCACAGCCTCGCCCTCAGCGAGGGACTTGAAGCCGTGACCCTGAATGGCGGAGTGGTGCACGAAGCAATCCTTCTCGCCGTTCGCGGGGGTGATGAAGCCAAAGCCCTTCGTGTCGTTGAACCACTTCACGGTGCCGGTCGTACGCATAGCTGAACTCCTCAATGATGTTTGTGGTCGGAGTACTGAGCTACCGTACATACCGACTACATGTTGAACGTGAACGGCACCCTCACGCGGGGGCTCGCCCTGCAGATACGGCACTGTGCCGCATAAGCAGCGACGCGGGCGAAAAAAAAGGGACCCGCGAGTAGCAGGCCCCTGATCCGTCGGAACTAGGTCCCCGGCCGAAGCACGGGGTGCGTCGCTGAAACCAATAGTAACACATCACTGCGCAACGCGATAGCCCCCCGGTTCACCCCACCGCGGCCTCCGCCTCCTCCATGATCGTCGGCTTGGCCGGCATGGCCGTGCCGTTCACCGCCGGCAGCAGCGCGACCGCGAACGCCTCGTCCAGCGTGGCCACAGGGTGGAAGGAGAGCTGGTTGCGCACTTCTTCCGGGATATCCTCCATGTCCGCCTCGTTGTCCTTCGGCAGGATGATCGTGGTGATCCCGGCGCGATGGGCGCCGAGCACTTTCTCCTTCAGCCCGCCGATGGGCAGGACCCGCCCACGCAGCGTGGCTTCGCCCGTCATGGCCACCTCGCGCCGCACCGGCCGCCCCGACATCGCGCTCACGAGCGCCGTCGAGATGGCGACCCCCGCGCTCGGTCCGTCCTTCGGGATTGCGCCCGCCGGAACGTGCACGTGGACCTCGATGGAGCCCAACCGGTCCTCGGGGATCTTGAGCGCCGACGCATGCGTGGCCGCGTACGTCAACGCCGCGCGCGCCGACTCCTTCATCACGTCGCCGAGCTGGCCGGTGAGGATGAGCGACACGTTGCCCCATCCACTGACCTGCACCTTCTGGTCATCCGTATCGGAGGAGCGCTGCGCACCGTGCAGGCGGCGGATCGCCGCCTCCACGAACATGATGTCGCCGCCCATCGGGGTGTAATACATGCCCGCTGCGACGCCGACCTCGTTCTCCTCGTTGGCCTGCTCGGGATGCACGCGCGGACGGCCGAGCAGCTCGCGCACGTCTTCGGGGCTGATCCTGAGATCATCCGTCTCGCCCGACGCCAGCTTGCGCGCCACCTTGCGCGTCACCGCGCCCACCTGCCGCTCGAGCTGCCGCACGCCGCTCTCGCGGGTGTACTTGCTCACGATGCTCATCACGGCGTCGTCGGTGAACTCGACGTGCTTGCTCTTGAGTCCCGCCTCCTCGATCTGCCGCGGGATCAGGTACTTCTTCGCGATCTCCGCCTT
>JALYXJ010000115.1 GCA_030947165.1 Gemmatimonadota bacterium | reverse complement strand
CACCGCGATATCAAGCCGGAGAACATCCTGCTCGAGGCCGGGCACGCCGTCGTCGCGGATTTCGGCATCGCGCGCGCCGCGAGCAGCGTGGGTGACGGCCCAGCGCTCACCAAGACCGGGATGTCGCTTGGCACGCCGGCGTACATGAGTCCCGAGCAGGCACTCGCCGACAAGTCCCTCGACGGTCGCAGCGACCAGTACAGCCTCGCGTGCGTGACGTACGAGATGCTGACCGGCGAGCCGCCCTTCACGTCGGCGTCGGTGCAGGGGCTCATGGCCAAGCACCTTGCGACACCGGTGCCAGAGATCACGACGGTGCGGCCGTCGGTGACGGACGAGGTGCAGGACGTCGTCCTGCGCGCACTGGAGAAAGTGCCGGCCGATCGCTTTCCGAGCATAGCCGCGTACGCCGCGGCGCTGACCGCGGCAGACGCGTCGGATGGCATGTCGACGTCCCGTCTGACGGGTGGAAAGGGCAAACGAAGCACGCGTGGGGCGCGGTCGATGCGCGCCATCCAGAAGGAACGACAGGGTAGTGATCGGGCGCTGCGGCGCAGCATTGCGGTCGCGCTGGGAACCATGCTCCTGTTCGCGGGAGGGTGGGCGAGCTGGCAGTGGAAGCGCAGCCACGTCGTCACGTCGAGCGGCAACGTGGACGCGAAACGTGTGGCCGTGCTGTACTTCCAGGATCTGAGCCCGGACAAGCATCTCGCGTTCCTGGCTGACGGACTCACCGAGGGACTGATAGACCGATTGCGCGACGTGCAGTCGCTCGACGTCGTGTCGCGCGACGGCGTGGTGCCATTCCGTCACAAGGATCTCGCCGCCGACAGCGTGGCCCGCGTGCTGAAGGTGGGAACCGTCGTCACCGGCACCGTGGAGCCGGAGGGGTCGGGGGTGAAGATCGGCGTGCGTCTGTTGGACGGCGCCACCGGCGCCGAGTATAAGCGTGCGAGCTTCACCGTGCCGGAAGCGGCCGTACTGAACGCGCGCGACAGCCTCGCCGAGGAGACGTCGCGCATGCTGCGCGTGTGGAGCGGCGAGGAGGTTCAGCTGCGCGAGCAGCGCGAGCAGGCCCACGATGCCAAGGCGTGGTCGCTGTTCCAGCTTGCCGAGCGTCACCGAAAGGACGGGGAGGAGCGAGCTGACGCTGACTCCGCCGCGGCGAAGCGCGCCTTCGATACGGCCGACTCGCTCCTCGTGCTCGCGGAGACGCGCGATTCCTCGTGGACCCAGCCGTCGGTGCTGCGCGCCCGCATTGCGCTCAAGCGTGCGAAGCTGAGCACGTCGTCGCCGGCGACGATCCAGTGGATCGAGGCGGGCATCCGTGACGCGGATCGCGCGCTCAAGGCCGACGCGCGCAGCGCCGACGCGCTCGAGCTCCGCGGCACCCTGCGCTATGAGCGCTACATCCGCAACCTCGCGGCCAATCCGGCCGACGAGAAGGCGTTGCTGCACGACGCGGAAGCGGATCTCCTGCGCGCCACCGAGATCAACCCGGGCCAGGCGAATGCGTGGAACGTGCTGAGCGCCCTCGACTATCGGAAGCCCGACGTTGAGCTGGCCAACATCCACGCTCGGCGCGCGCTCGAGGCCGATGCCTATCTCGCTGCTGCGGACGAGGTGCTCTGGCGGTTGTTCGCCACGTCGTACGACGTGGGCAACCATGACGGCGCGGTGAAGTGGTGCGCCGAGGGCCATCGCCGTTTTCCGGCGGCCGCGCGATTCTCGCTCTGCCGGCTCTACATCGGGCTAATGAAGGAGCAGAAGCCCGACGTGGCCGACGCCTGGCGTGCCGTGCGCGAGGTGGTGGAGCACACCCCGCCGGCAAAGCGGCCGCTCGCCCAGCGGGTGGCGAGCATGCTCGCCGCGGCGCCGCTGGTCTACAGTGGCCAAGCGGATAGCGCGCGGCGCGTGCTGACAGCGGCGCGTGCTGACCGCAGCGTGGACCCCGACGACGCGCTCAAGACGCCGGAGGCGCTCATCCGCGTGCGCCTCGGGGAACGCGCGGAAGCAGTGCGTCTGATCAAGGCCTTTCTCTCCGAGCATCCGCAGCACCGGGCCGGTTATTCACGCAACACCTGGTGGTACAAAGACCTGGAGAACGACCCTGAATACAAGGCGCTGATCGGCACGAATCGCTGACCGCCTCTGAACGCTCATCCCCGTACGTCGACGTCCCTCCCTCCCCACCCGGCATTGCCAAGAGGTACTTGTGTCATCCCGCCTTCACCTTCGGCTCGGGCTTGCGGCCCTGGCCCTGGCCGCGCTCGCGGCCTGTAACGACAGCACGACGCAACCGCAGCAACCGCTTCAGAGCCCACTACCGCCGAACCTGGTCCTGTCGACGTCCTGCAGGGCCACGGAGATCTATCAGCTCGTCACGTGGCTCACGCCACTGCGGGACGCGCCACTCGATCTGCGCGGACCCGCCACGGTGGTCCTGACGTTCTCCGTCTACAAGCAGGCGCTGGCGCAACAGTTGGTGCTGCGGTTCGCCGAAGCAATGACGCCGGCGGTCATCGCCAAGTTGAACACTCCGCCGAATCCGCCGTACGCCACGAAGGAGGCCGCGGTTGCCGTCCTCACCGCTGACCTCATGCAATGCGTTGGCATCACGACCGAGGCGCCGCCGGCGGGTGCGTATCTCCCGTCCGGCGGACTCAAAGTGATCGACAACACCGGTGGTACGCTCTACGCAGGCGACAAGGAAGCGGTCATGGATGTCCCGGCCGGCGCGGTGACCGGACCGCACCTCTTTGCCATCGCCGTCGTGCCGCCGCCAATCGAAGGAACCGCGCGGTGCTTGCCGTACCGAGCAGACGTGATCGAAGTCGGACGGTGTTACGACTTCTCGGTGACCCCGGACGTCGGGGCGAAAGCGGCCGGGGCCGGCTTCGGCGGTGACGGCATATTCGCCGCCGCCTGCAGCCCGGGCTTGGGGGGCGAGGAGGTCCATACTTATCTAGAGGTCGCGAAGGTCGATCACCTCTCGCCGGAGACGTTTACGATCTATCCGCGCGTGCAACGGAGCATCATCACTGGATCGATGACCTGCGATCTCGGCAACGGACCCCCAACACCGACGGCGAGTCTCATGGGTGGGGCGTGGTCGACGGTTCGCTATGCGCTCGGGCAGTTGACGCGACCATTCGCGCCGAGTATCGCGT
>JALYXJ010000113.1 GCA_030947165.1 Gemmatimonadota bacterium | reverse complement strand
GAAGCTCACGCCGCGCAGCACCCACGCGGGCTCGCTCGTCGCGCCGTCCGCGTCGGCATACCCGAACCACACGTTCTCGAACGCGATGGTCACGGGGGCATCGTGCGGGATGCGCGGCGCGGCCGTGGTGTCCGCCGCCACGGTCTCCAGAATGGGCGTGTCGAGCAGGTGGAAGATGCGCTCCGAGGCGGCCATGGCCTGCTGCAGCGTGTTGAACTTGTCCGCGAGGTCCTGGAGCGGCTGATAGAATCGACGCAGGAGCTGGAGGAACAGCGCGACCACACCCACCGTGAGCGTGCCGACGCCGACACGCTGTGCCCCCGCCACGAGCACCACGGCCAGCGCGAGGGAGGTCAGGAACTCGATGGCGGGGAAATAGAGGGCGTAGATCGTGATCGAGCGCAGGTTCGCGTTGAGATGCGCACGGTTCAGCACGGCGAATCGCGCCGTCTCTCCCCCTTCCCGCCCGAACAACTGCACCACGCGCATCCCCGTGAGCCGCTCCTGCAGATACGCGTTGATGCGGGCCAGCCGCGCGCGGATCTCGCGATACGCGACGCGCACGCGCGATTGGAAGAGATGCGAGGTCAGGTACACGAGCGGTATCACCGCGAACGACGCGAGCGCCAGACGCCAGTCCGTGACGATCATCATCACGGCGATCGCGAGCAGCGTGAACAGGTCGCCCAGTCCGGCGACGACGCCGGCGGTGAACAGCTCGTTCAACGATTCCTCGTCGCTCGTCACGCGAGTCACGAGTCGTCCCACCGGCGTGCGGTCGTAGAACACGATCGGCAGCCGCTGGACATGCTCGAACAGCTGCTGCCGAAGGTCGCGCATCACACGCTGGCCGAGCAGCGCGGTGAGCATGGTCTCGCCGTACGAGCATCCGAAGGCGAGTACCAGCGAGCCCGCGTACAGGAGTGCCGCGCGCCCTGCCAGCGCCACGTCGCGGGCCGGCAGTGCCACGTCGATCACGCGCTGCGTCAGGATTGGGCCGACGAGCTGGAGCAGGCCCTCGGTCATGAGGAGAATCAGTGCGCCGGCCACCAGGCGCTTGTTCG
The DNA here is from genome assembly GCA_030947165.1 of Gemmatimonadota bacterium. The sequence goes on along the minus strand of JALYXJ010000113.1, from coordinate 2,666 downwards.
GCTGCACGTAGACGAGGAGCCGCCGCACGAGGCGGCGGTCGTAACGCTTCGCGGTCAGATCATCGTCGGCGGCATGGGGCGAGAGTGTGGCGGCCATTGGCGAATTCTAACGAGCCGTACAACTCTCGAGCTCGGCTACCTGACGCCCTCGACCGTAGTTGGTACGCGCGTTGCGATACGAGCCCGCGCTGGCGTCCCCTCACACCTTCGGAGGCAGTGCTATGAGTATCCTCGCTTGGATCGTGCTCGGGCTTATTGCTGGAGCGATCGCCAAGGCACTCATGCCCGGGAAGGATCCGGGTGGCATCATCGTCACGATGCTGATCGGCATCGTCGGCGCATTCATTGGAGGATTCGTCGGGAGTCTCATCACCGGCACCGGCCTGAACGGCTTCTCGGCGTGGAGCATCCTGCTGGCCGTCATCGGCGCGATGCTGCTGCTCTGGGTCTATCGCCTCACCACGCGCAACCGCACCACGCTTTAGCGATCGGCACGACCGTGTGTCGGGCCCCGCTCGCTGAGCAGGGCCCGGCGCATTTCCCGCCGCCGCATCTCTGCTCTGGGTGCGGTGTTTATTCGGGCCGCGACCCGCTAGATTGGTCCGTGATGAAGGACCGTATCATCGTCCGCGGCGCGCGGCAGCATAACCTGAAGGGCTTCGACCTCGAGATCCCACGGCGGTCGTTCACCGTGGTCACGGGCCCCTCCGGCTCCGGCAAATCCTCGCTGGCGTTCGACACCATCTACGCCGAAGGGCAGCGGCGATACGTGGAGTCGCTGAGCGCGTACGCGCGCCAGTTTCTCGAGCGCATGGAGAAGCCCGACGTCGATCTCATCGACGGGCTCTCGCCGGCCGTCGCGATCGAACAGAAGAACCCGACCAAGACGTCGCGCTCCACGGTTGGCACGGCCACGGAGATCTACGACTATCTGCGCCTGCTCTGGGCGCGGGTCGGCCACACCATCTGCCCCATGTGCGGGCGGGAGCTGAAACCGGACACCGTGCAGTCGGTGACCGACACCGTGCTCTCACTGCCTGCGGGCACCCGTTTTTATGTCGCCGCCCCGCTCAAGATGTCCGACGAGGTGTCGCATGAGGTCGTGGTCGAGAACCTCCGGGCGCAGGGCTTCGTCCGCGTCAGCATCGATGGCGTGATCACGCACCTCGATGTGCTGATGACGGAGAACGTCGACATCACCTTCACGAAGGAGCTGCTCGTCGTCGTGGACCGGCTGGTGGTCGGCGAGGAGGCCCGCGGCCGCCTCTCCGATGCGCTCGCTACGGCGTTCCGCGAGGGCGACGGCGACGCGGTGATTCTATTTGCTACCGAGCAGGCCTCCCCATTTGACGGCGCGCCGGTCACGCGCCTCCGCTTCAGCGAACGGTTCGAGTGCCCCAACGACGGCACCACGATGCCCGCGCCGTCGCCGCAGTTGTTCTCGTTCAACTCACCGCGCGGCGCCTGCCCGCAGTGCAACGGCTTCGGCGCAATCCTCGAGTACGACGAGTCGTTGATCGTTCCCTACCCCGAGCGCTCGCTGCGTGACGGTGCGATCGATCCCTGGACCAAGCCGCGCTACGAGAACAAGCGACGTGCCTTGGCGGAATATGCCAAACGCGAGGGCATCGCCATGGATGCTCCGTGGCAGTCCTTGCCCAAGGCACAGCGCGAGAAGCTGCTCCACGCGAGCACGCGCGGCTACAAGGGCATCTTCCCCTTCCTGCGCGACCTCGAGGAGAAGCGGTACAAGCAGTACATCCGCGTCTTCCTCCGGCAGTACCAGACCGCCCAGGAATGTCCCACCTGCCACGGCACGAAGCTCAAGCCGGAGTCGCTGCAGGTGCAGGTCGGCGGCCGCAACATCGCCGAAGTGAGTGACTATTCGATTCGCACGCTCACCGCGTGGCTCGACGGTCTCACGCTGTCGCCGTTCGAGCAGGAAGTGGCCGCGCACATCCTGCGCGAAGCGCAGGACCGCGTGAAGTTCCTCTGCGACGTAGGGCTCAACTACCTCTCGCTCAACCGCGCGACTCGTACCTTGTCCGGCGGCGAAGCGCAGCGGATCGGGTTGGCCAACTCGCTCGGCTCGCGGCTCGTCGACACTCTGTATGTACTGGACGAGCCCTCCATCGGCCTGCATTCGCGCGACATGGACCGTCTGCTCAAGCTGCTGCTGCGATTGCGCGACGGCGGCAACACGGTACTCGTCGTGGAGCACGACCTCGACGCCATCAAGGCCGCCGACTACATGGTCGAGCTCGGGCCGCAGAGCGGCGAGAAGGGCGGACACCTCGTGTTCGCCGGCCCGATGTCGCGGGTGAGCGAGAGCCCGCTGACCGGACAGTACATCACGGGCGAGCGGAGCATCCCCGTGCCCGCCACGCGCCGCCGCCTGGGACCGCAGTGGCTGACCCTCACCGGCGCGCGCGAGCACAACCTCAAGGGCGTCGACGTGAGGATTCCCCTCGGCGCCGTCACGGCCGTGACCGGGGTGTCGGGCAGCGGCAAGAGCACGCTCATTCACGACGTCCTCATGCGAGCGCTGGAGACCAAGCTCACCGGAGAGCATTCCGCCAAGCAGCATCTCGGGGAACGCGTGGGCTACTTCGACTCGCTGACCGGCTACGAGGCGCTGGTCGCGGTGGTGCTCGTGGACCAGAGCC
>JALYXJ010000107.1 GCA_030947165.1 Gemmatimonadota bacterium | reverse complement strand
CGTCGAAGTCGGTGTCGATGCCGCCGCTACCCGTCTCAATGTCCACCGTGGCGCCCAGGGACGACGGCAGCCGCAGCGTCACCCCACCCGACCCGGCTTCGATCTGCACGTCGTCCACCGGCGCGAGGAGCTCGACGTCGCTCCCGCCGCTGCCGGTCTCGAGGTGGAGCTTCTGGGTCTTCACCCCGGCGAGGCGGACACCGCCGGATCCCACGTCGGCGACGATCTCGCGCATCTCGATGGCGCGGCCGCGCAGCGATCCCGAGCCGACGTCCATGTGAAGGGTGCCGCCACGAATCCCGTCGAGCGTGCTGCCGCCCGATCCACTGTCGAGGTTCACCTCGCCCGTCACGTCGGTCAGCTCCGTGCCCCCCGACCCGTTGTCGACCGTCAGCGGGCCGCGCACGTGCGACACGCTCACGTGTCCCGTCGCCGAGCTCACGTCGAGGGTGCCGTCCACGTTGTCAACCGTCGTTTCACCGACGCCCGTCCGGACGAACAGCGTCATGCCGTTCGGCACGAGCACGCGCACGTCGGCGTGTGCATCAAGACCCGAGCCCGAGCTGCGCACCTCGATGCGGCGACGATCCCCGCTTCGGTCATGATCCCCGTCACCGAACGTTCCGTCGTCGTTGACGCTGAACGTCGAGCGGCCGCGGTTATTCGAGTCATTGTAGAGGATCACGTCGTCCGGATAGCGAACGCGGAGCATGCTGCGGCCCCGCAGGTCGCCCGTCGCGATGGTGAGCCGGCCGGCATCCGCGCCGGCGCGCGTCACCTCGACGACGATCTTGTCGCCCGAGCCACGCTCGACCTTCATCCGGCCGACAAGGTTGTAGACGGCGCCGGTTCGGCCCTCGAGCGTGAATCGTTCGGGCTGCTGGCCGTCCGCGATTGCGGGCACGATGGCCGTGGCGAGGACAGCGATGCGGAGGAGGCGGAATGACATGATGGTGCTCCCTGGTGGGGGCGGCGCCCCGGTGGGGGGCAGGCGCCGGCGGTGCGCCGACAGCCACTGAGACAGTCGCGAGGCGTGAGAGGTTTGAATCCGTCGGCGTGCGCCGGCCGGCCTCGCGGTAGCGCGGAGTGCAGCCGATCGGGGCTTACTGGACCACCTACTTCACGTGGTCGATTGCCCAGGTCCAGAAGATCGCGTCTTCGGGAGACATCATGCCGCGCGGGGTCAGGCGCGCGTCGGAATATCCATACTGTCCGATGTCGATCAGGTATTGGGCGCGGCTCACGAGCGTGCCTTGACAGACGCGCTCCGGTGACGGCGCGGCTCGCAGCGCGGCGTGGCGCGCCGCGAGCTCGTCGAGCACGTCGGCAGGGAGCTTGTGCGCATCGCTCGGATACACGAAGGAAAAGAAGATGAGGTACGTGTAGAGCAGCGGCCACCGCTCGCCGAACCGCTCCATGAGACGGTTCCAGTCGAGTCGGTCGCCGCGCGAGCGGAGGACGTGCATGATGTCCGCGCCATCGAAGCGCTCGCGCTCCATGACGTACGATTTCTGCCAGAGCAGCTCCTCGCACGGCACGATCTTCACCGGCATGCCCAACACCTGCGTTTCCACGGCGTGCTCGAACCAGCCGTCGTCCACGACGCAGATCCCGTTGCCGGAGTTGAACACGAGATCCACGAAGTCGTCGTGCTGCCGAGCCTTGCCGAGCCAGTGGGGGAAGGTGAGCTCGGTGCGATAGCCGGCCGTCCGGAGCGCCTCCATGGCGCGGTCCATGTCGGGGCGGCGCAGGAACAGATCGAAGTCCTTCGTGGTGCGGACAATCCCCGTATACTCGAGAAATGCGTGCGAGCCGCCGACGAGGAAGGACACGCCGGCATCGCTCAGGACGTGCAGCGTGCGGCGGTAGAAGGCGTTGGTATCCTGCGCGGCTTCGTCGAGCGTGGATTGGCCGGACATGTCGAACGGAAAGGAGGGTTTCGCGCCGTATTTGCAAGAGTAGGACTCGCGGTGGGCCGCCCGACCCAGCCGGCGATGGCCCGAATCTCTCAGTAGAGCATGCAGCCTTCACCACGCAACCGCCATGTCGACGACCGACACGATCCGAATCGCTGCCCTCAGCGACCTCCACTACGCCAAGACCTCACAGGGACTCCTGCAGCCGTTGTTCGCGCAGGTCGCCGATCATGCCGACATCTTCGTCATTGCCGGCGATCTCACCGACTACGGGCTCGCCGAGGAGGCGAAGGTGCTGGCGCGCGACCTGACGACGACCGTGAAGATTCCGATCGTCGCGGTACTCGGCAATCACGACTACGAGTCCGGGGAGCACGAGGCCGTGCGCGATACGCTCGTCGACGCGGGCGTGCACATGCTCGACGGCGACGCGGTGGTGATTCACGGCGTCGGCTTCGCGGGGGTGAAAGGGTTCGCGGGAGGGTTCGGCCGCGGCGCACTCGGCCCCTGGGGCGAGCACGCAATCAAGCAGTTCGTTCAGGAAGCGGTGAACGAGGCGCTCAAGCTCGAGGCGGCGCTGGCGCACCTCGAGACCGAGCATCGCATCGCCGTGCTACACTACTCACCCATTCGCGCGACCGTGGAAGGCGAGCCAGTGGAGATCCATCCCTGGCTCGGCTCGAGTCGGCTGGAGGAGCCGCTCTCCCGTTTCCAGGTGAGCGCCGTCGTGCACGGCCATGCGCACAAGGGAGCGCCGGAAGGCACGACGACCACCGGCATCCCCGTCTACAATGTCTCGATCACGGTGCTCAAGGCGAGCTACCCCGATCGTCCGACCTTCCGCGTCATCGAGGTGCCGCGAGAGATCGCGAAGGCCGACGAGACGCCGCACCCGCATGGCCGTCGCGCGTCGGATCGCGAGCCAGTGGCGGCGCGCATCGCCTCGCCCTCGGGCACACCCGAGACCTGAGGGTCAGTCGCCGCCCGCCGTGTCTGCCGCCGCAGGCAGCGTGTGGTCCACGTAATCCGCCAGCCGTCGGATCTGCGACGCCAGGTTCCCGCGCCGCGACCTGGTCGTGAGTGCCATCAGCGCGTCGCGCATGGTCCCTTCGATCACCTGGTATTCGACCGACACCTTCATGCACGTCACGCCATCCTCGGGCAGGAAGCGCAGAATCGCGCGCATCTGCACCGGTGAATGCCCCACGCTCTCCCACGCAATCACGGAGTTCGGGACGTATTTGGTCGTGACGGTATCCCACTCCACCGTGCCGCCGCTCGGAGTGGATGCGCACCAGTGCGACCGCCCATCGCCATGATCGCGGACGTCCCGCAGGGCACGGATGAGACGCGGAAAATTCTCGAAGTCGCGGCAGAAGCCGAATACCTGCTCCACCGGCCGAGGCACGATGAACGAGAGTTGCACCGACGTGCCCCGTCGGCGCGTGCCGAGGCGGCGCAGGGCGTCCGTGAGCGGTCCACGCGCCGCAGCGCCGATCAGCGCGAGGCCGCTCACCGTCGCCGCGGCCCGCGCTCGTGGTGGCAAGCCACGCCGGTTGCTGATCAGCGCCGCACCCGCGGCACCGAGAAGAAGCGCTGAAAATGGCGGAAGGGTCCGGGCGGGCCGGACACGGGGCGGCGGCGGAGCGGGGAGAAAGGTCATGCGGGCTGTCGGGCAAGGCTGGTGCCGCTCCGGTTTCTGGGGCGGCCCGCGACCCGCCAGCGGCGCTAGAGCCGGCTGGCGGCGTCCTGCGCCCGGCGCAGGGCCTCGGACGGGCTGGCGCCGCTCGCCCCAAGGTGGCCCATCTTGCGTCCAGGCTTCGCGCCGTGCTTGCCGTACAGGAAAAGGCGAACCTCGGGTACCGCCAACGCGGCAGCGAAATCCGGCGCGCGGTCGGTCAGCCACAGGTTCCCGAACAGGTTCACGATGGCAGCGGGTTGGACCGTGCGCGGCTCCCCGAGCGGGAGATCGCAGGCCGCGCGTACGAGCTGCTCGAACTGGCTCGTCACGGAGGCGATCTCGGACGCGTGATACGAGTTGTGCGGGCGCGGCGCGAGCTCGTTCACGAGCAGGCGGTCGTCGCGCAAGAGGAACATCTCGACCGCCAGAATGCCCTCCAGCCGAAGCGCCTCGGCGATCGCGCGGGCGATCGCCTTGGCGGCTTGCGCGACGTCCGGCGGCAGCTCGCCGGGCAGCACGCTCCAGGCGAGCACCTGGCGTTCATGGTGATTCACCGCCGGGGGGTACGCGACGATGTCGCCGGAGGGACGGCGAGCCACGAGCACCGAGAGCTCGAGGGCGAGATCCAGCGATTGCTCCGCCACCGATTCACGCTCGCCGAGGGACTGAAACGACGCCACCGCGTCGGAGTCGACGTCGAATCGCAGTTGGCTGCGGCCGTCGTAGCCACCCTCGCATGCCTTCACGAACAGTCCCGACCCCAGCGTGCGCGCCGCGTCCGTCAGGTCGTCCGCGGACCGCACGAGGGCATATGGGCCCACCGGGAAGCCGGCCTGTGACAGCCATTGCTTCTGCCGCCCTCGGTGCTGCACCATCCGGAGCACGTCGGGGCCCGGCCGAACGGGCGCGTGGGCCATCGCCGCGGCCAGCGCAGCCGGCGCAATCTGCTCGATCTCGATCGTAATCACGTCGCACGCGCGCGCGAGCTCGCCGGCGGCGTGCGGGTCGTCGAATGGGGCGACGACCACGCGATCCACGACGGGCCGGGCCGCGCAGTCCGCACTCGGATCCAACACCTGCACGCCATAGCCCATCGAGCGCGCCGCCAGCGCCGTCATGCGGCCGAGCTGTCCCCCGCCCAGGATGCCAATCGTGGCGGGCGGCAGAATGGGCGACGCGGGCGTCACTGCGTGTCGGGCGCGATGTGGGTGTCGCCCATGACCTCGGCGGTGCGCGCGGCACGCCAAGCGCGCAGCCGTGTGCGGACG
>JALYXJ010000094.1 GCA_030947165.1 Gemmatimonadota bacterium | reverse complement strand
CCGTATGGCCGAGCGCGATGACGCAGGCGCCCGTGAGGGTAGCGGCGTCGATGACGGCGGCGGGCTTGAAGCGGCGGGCATACGAGAGCACGTCGGCGAGCACGAGCCGCCCTTCGGCGTCCGTGTTGATGATCTCGATGAACTTCCCCGACATGCTGCGCACCACATCGCCCGGCTTGACCGCGGTGCCCGATGGCATGTTGGTGGTGGCGCCGACGAGTCCGACGACGTTGATCGGCAGAGCGAGCCGCGCAATCGCCTCCATCGCGCCCAGCACGCCGGCGCCGCCGCACATGTCGAACTTCATCCACTCCATCCCCTGCGCGGGCTTGATGGAGATGCCACCCGAGTCGAAGCACAGGCCCTTGCCGACGAGCACGACTGGCTGGGCGCCTTTGGTGCCGCCGCTGTACTCCAGCGCGATGAGTCGCGGCTCCTGCGGGGTCCCTTGCGCGACACTCAGGAAGCTGCCCATCTCCAGCTTCTCCATCTCGGCGCGTCCGAGCACCGTGACGGTGAGGCCGTGGCGCTTGGCGATGTCGCGCGCCGTGTCGGCGAGGTGGTCCGGGGTGCATAAGTTGCCCGGCATCATGCCGAGCGTGCGGGCGAGGCTGTGCCCTTCCGCGATCGCCTCGCCGCTGGCAACGCCTCGCTGTAGTGCGGCGGCGTCGGGAGCGAGAATGCGGGCCCGCGCGAGTGGTGCGCGGCGCTCGTCGGCTGGGGGCGGAGTCTTGGTGTCGGTGTAATCCCACGCACCAGCGGCAAGTCCGACCGCGATCGCCTCGACTTCGGTTGCGTCGACGGCTCCGCCATAGAACGCCAACTCCCCGACCCCCATCTTTCCGCCCTGCCGTGCGGCGAGCGCCCCCGCTCGACGCAGCGCGCTCACGCGCTCCGTGGGCTTGCCCAGTCCAAGAAGCAGCACGCGCTTCGGGCCCGTCGCGGCGCCTGCGAGGTGCAGCAACTCATCCCGCCCACCGCGGAAGTCGCGGCGCTCGAACGTGCGCGCGAGCGCGCCGCCCAGCGTGCCGTCGAGTGGAGCGAGGGCTGCGTCGAGCCCAGCGCCGGCGGGCAACGCCACCACGAGGAGTGGAATATCGAGCGCACCGAGCGCGGCGGGACCGCCGGAAAGTGACAGCGTCATGTGGCTGGTCTGAGTACGTGAGACAGGATGGCCGCGCTACGCGCGCATCCCCTTGATGATCTGGTCACCGAAGGCCGACGTGCTCACCTCGGTGGCGCCGGGCATCTGGCGCGCCAGATCGTACGTGACGCGCTTGCTCTTGATGGCATTCTCGAGGCCGCGCACGATCAGCGCTCCCACTTCCTTCCATCCCATGTACTCGAACATCATCACGCCGGAGAGGATCACGCTTCCGGGATTGATCTTGTCGAGGTTCGCGTACTTGGGCGCGGTGCCGTGCGTCGCCTCGAACACCGCCACGCCGTCGCCGACGTTGCCGCCGGGCGCGAGCCCGAGTCCGCCCACCTGCGCTGCCGCCGCGTCGGAGAGGTAGTCGCCATTCAGGTTCGGCGTCGCGATGACGTCGTACTCGTCGGGGCGCAGCAGCAGTTGCTGGAACATTGCGTCGGCGATGCGATCGTTCACCACGAGGCAATCGGCGCGCGACGACTTTCCACCCTTCGCGAGCTCGGCTTCCGTGCACGTCTGGCCCGGGTAGGCCGCCACCGCCTCCTGGTAACCCCAGTCGCGGAAGGCGCCTTCGGTGTACTTCATGATGTTGCCCTTGTGCACCAGCGTCAGCGAGCGACGATTGTTCTCGAGCGCATACTTGATCGCCATGCGCACGAGCCGCCGGGAGCCGAACTCCGACATCGGCTTGATACCGATCGCGGATTTCTCGCGAATGTCGCTGCCGAACTTCGACTTGAGGAAGGCGCGGATCTCCTCGGCCTCGGGCGAGCCCGCCTTCCACTCGATGCCGGCGTAGACGTCTTCCGTGTTCTCGCGGAAGATCACGACGTCGAGCTTCTCCGGCTCCTTCATCGGATTGCCGACGCCCTCGAAGTACCGCACGGGACGAATGCAGGAATAGAGATCCAGCACCTGCCGCAGCGTCACGTTCAGGGAGCGAATGCCGCCGCCGACGGGCGTGGAGAGCGGGCCCTTGATGGAGACGCGGAACTCCTTGAACGCCTCGAGGGTCTCGTCGGGGAGCCACTCGCCGAACTTCGCGTGCGCTTCCTCGCCGGCGTAGACCTTCATCCACGACACTCGGCGCGTGTCGCCGTAGGCCTTTTTTATCGCGGCGTCGAAGACGCGGACGGAGGCGCGCCAGATGTCGGGGCCGGTGCCGTCGCCTTCGACGAACGGAATGACGGGATTGTCGGGAACCGAGAGGACGCCTTTCTCGAACGCGATCGCGTCGCCGGTAGACGGTCGCGTCGCGAGACGGTAGCTCGCCATTCCTTGGCCTGGATGTCGGTGGGGAGTGCGCTAGCCGGAGAAAGCTACCCGGCGCGCAATATCCGAGCAAGCGAACGGGCAGCCACGTTGGCGGGGTGTGCACAGGCGCAAAAACGAGCCGGCGGAAATGTCACCGCCGTTCGAGCTCGCGCCACCCCAGTCGTCTGTCGCGAGTCCGTCAGGCGCGACAGTCTCCAGTCG
>JALYXJ010000092.1 GCA_030947165.1 Gemmatimonadota bacterium | reverse complement strand
ACCCAGGACGAGGTACCGAAAAGTGACAGCTCCGACGATGAGCAGCACGGCGGCGAACTCCGCCCACCGTATCGCAACGTAGAAGGGTGACTCCGCACCGAACCCATTGCCTTCTGGCATCGACACTGGATCGTGGTGCATGCCCGACATCTCGCCTGGTGCGGCACCGCTCCCCATGGCGCCCGGAGCGATGACGAACTCGAAACGTCCTCGTACGGGGTGCCCGTCGTCCCCTGCCACCTGCCACACTACTACGTAGGTGCCGGGCTCCATCGGCCCGATGACCGGCGCGACCACGGAACGATGTGAGTCGGGAGCGTACGCGAGAGGACCCAGTGGAACGGCTCGACCGTCGGCCGACAACAGTCGGACGAACGTGAACGCCATTTCCGCCGTCTCACTGAAGTCCAGCCGGAGTTCCCGCGGAACGTGGGCGAGGTGTGCGCCCGAGGCTGGGTTCGAACTCTTCAGGCGACCGTGCGCCAGCAGCGACGCAGGCGCTAACGGAACGATAAGAATTGCTACCACCAATCCTGTCAGCGCCGTACGCATAAGGCCGCCGCTCAGTCGTTCATTCCCGGCATCGTCATGCCAGGCATCTTCGAGTGGTCCATCGGCGCAGGCTTTGGCGGTGCCGACTTCTTCGGTGCGGGCGCGTTCGGTGCGAGCGCCTTCGGTGCGGACTTCTTCGCCACGGCAGCCTTCTTTACCGTTGTAGGTTTCCGAGCCGACGTCGGCTTCGGGGCCTTCGAGACCCTTGCTGTGGCAGGCTGCTTCATGCCAGCCATGTTGGACATGTTCGACATGTTGTGCGCTGGTGCCTTGCTTGGCATCGTCATGTTCATGTCGTGTTGCATCCCGGCGTGGGCACTATCCATCTGTTCCATCATGCGGCGCATCGCGGTGTCCGCCATGACGCGCTGTCGGATGACCGGGTCGCGCAGCATGCGTTCGTGAAGCTCCATCAATTCCGGATCCATCGCGGCAGGAGAGTCGGTCGTGGACGTCGTGCCGTGAGTCATGCCGGGCATCGAGCCCTTCATGGCTGCGCTGTCTCCGTGAGCCATTCCGGGCATCTTCAAAGCCGAGCTGTCACCGTGCACCATTGCTGGCATTCCCGGCATGGTTCCGGACGCCCCGTGCTGCATCCCGGACATTCCCTTCATTGCCTCAGCCATGCTTGCGCCGCGGGCGATAGTTGGGGTCGGCCAGCCTGGAAGGAACCCGACCGCGGGCCCGCCCATGTTCGCGACGCCCATCATCTCCCCCATCGACTTCCACTCGGCGATCGACATCGGGAACGACGTCGCATCACGGTATCGGCTCGCCGCCTCGAGTATCGCTGCCCTCTTCTGCCCATGCGGCACTTTCTCATTGTTCGTGAGAATGTCCGAGACGACGTCGTGCATCGCATGCAGGTTGTCGAAGATGATCGCTGCTTCCTGGTAGCGCGCCGCGAAGGTCGGCGAGATGGCCGCGGTCATCGGCATGATGCGAGGCATGTGCTCGGGCGCATTCTCGAGCATCTGCCGGAAGCGTGCGACCGCCGCTGTGACGCCAGCTTGCCGTTCTTCGCGGCTCTTGCCAACCATGAGCGGCTCGTACAGACCGACCTGGAGCCAGTGATACCCCCAGATGAGGCCGTTGAACTTCGGGTACTTCTGCCGGAAGGCGAGCGAGTAGGGCTGGCCTTCCATGAGATCCATGTTCTTTGGAACGGAGCTGAAGGCGAGGTCCGGCCGAGTCTTGTAGTACGCCACAAGCTCTGCCACCTTCGCGTCCTTCTCCGCCTGCGTCATGTTCTCCGAGGCGAGGACGTCGTAGATCTGCCGGTGCAGCAGGTGCGCCCAGTCGAACATCATCTTCGCCTCGGGCGCCAGCTTGGCGTAGTTGATCTCGATCGCGGCTTCCTCGAGCGGGAGGTCCGGTGGGCTGACGAGCAGCTTCTGCGTGATGAAGTCGTACTCGTCAGTCTCGAGCAGGCTGACCGGCGCGTCCGGTTTCGTGTAGAGCCGCTCGTACAGGATGGCGTGGCCGTAGTCGAACGCGTTAAAGAGGCGATCAGCAGGCGCGTACTCGCGCCGGAAGGTCCAGTTGAAGCTGCCGGGCAGATAGAACTGCTCGTAGGTGCGCGACCACTGCGCGTCCGCCGCCGGCGGCGCGCCGAGCGCGGCAACCGTCGTTAATGCGAGTGCGCCGGCGGTCGTGAGTCGTTTCCAGATGTTCATCTGCATCACCGTCTCGTCGGAAGGAGCGACGCCACGCTGAAGGCGTAGGCGCTGCCGAAGGTCACGTACCAGCCAGCCGCGTCACCGTTGAGCCGCCGCCCGACACCGGCGTCGAGCGCGAGCGTCGGGCTGATTTGATGTCTCGCTCCGATGCCGGTGGTGTATTCCACCGGCGCGCCGTCGATCAGCGGCTTCCGTCCATAGAACTCTGCGGTGAACAGCGTCGCACGAAGCGGGAAGGTCTTGTCGACGGCCCCACCGATGAGCCACCGCGACAGCTGGTCAGCTCCGGTGTTGCCGTTGGTCGCTGAACCCGCCGTGGCCGTGCCGTTGAGATGCACGCGTCCCCAAGTGAACGTGCGCGTCGCGATGCCAGTCAGGCTCGGATATGCGCGGGAGGGAGCAAGGCTGCCGACCGGAGCAAGAAGATCGGCGCGGAGTGCGAGCGCCGGCCAGCTTTCCGTCTCCGCGTTGAAGCTGTGCATCGCCGACAGCTCGAGGCCCGCAATGCCGGATTGGTGCAGCCCCCCGACCTCCCGGTAGGCCAGCGGCAGGCCGAGCTCGACCTGAGTGCGCGGCAGGATGCCATACGCGATCTCTGGATCGACGCCCCAGTTGTATACCCCGCCGCCGGCATGTTCGAGCCGGACGGGGGCGAGCTTGAGCTCCATCGCGTATCGCTCGGTCGTATATGCATCCTCGATCTGGACCGGTCGGCCGCGATCGGTGTTGTAGTAGTCCGTCTGCGCGGAGACCCTTGATGCGGCCGCCGTCGCGAGGAGGAGAGCGGCCGCGATCGAGCGGGCCACTTTGGAGAGCGTGAAAAACCGATCGGGCACTGCGAACCTCGGATGGAAGGAGCATCGATCTGTTGCTGGACCGGACCAAACCTGTCTGATTTTATGTAGCATAAAGCGATCCGACAAGCCGGGACATGCCGACACTATCAGTCCGTCCTGACGCAACCGGACGGTGCTATAACCCCATGTGCGGACAGGGTGCGCCAGCCGGACGCGCCCGCCACCCGAGGCAGAACAGATGGCTGAGCGCTGACTCGCCTGGATGGCGGCAGTGCGGCGCGGTGTGCGAGGGCGCCCCGGTGGCTTCCATTGCCTCCGCCGGGAGTGGGTGCGCCATCATCATGCCTGAGAGGAGGACCGCGACCAGAACCGCCCCGGCAGCCGCCAAAGAACGCCTGGTCACGTGGGTGCCGACCTCGGCGTCCTCTCCCGCCAGCCTGCGGACCCGGCGCTCGAGAAGGTCGACGCGCTGGAAGCCCTGAAAGCCGACCGCGCCAAATGGCAGCGGAGCGCCGCCCATTGGACGGTGAGCCGCACCCCACTCCGCCAGCGCAAGGATTGCCGAAGCCAGCACGAGTGCGGAGCCACGCGCCGCTGCCCGATCATCGGCGTCAATCTCCGCCTCGTCGGTCAGATCGTCGGCTAGCCGTCGCAATGCCGGGATGTAGAACAGCGTGCAGGCGAGAAAGCGCAGCAGGGACAGTCGCAGTGGGTCGCGTCGCCGAACGTGCGCGAGCTCGTGCGCCAGGACAGAGTCGAGCTGATCGGCATCGAGCACGTCGGGTAGCGAGGCCATGACGTATACGTGGGGGCGCCAGAAGCCGGCCGTGAAAGCGGGGTTCGGCAGTCCCTGCACGATCCGCAGGCGCGTCGGATCCAGGCCCACGCGGAGCGACGCCTGGTCGATCGGCTCTCCCGGCGTCGTCTGCCGACTCTCGAGCGCACCCAACGTACGCGTGACGCCGACGGCCGCCCGGGCGCGGTCCCAAAGGGCGTAGGCGAGACCGGCCAACAACAGCGTATGGGAGAGGAGGTGCACCGGCGCCAGGAGATGGTGCAACGCGATCAGGCAGACGTTGAGGATGTGATCGTGTCCCTCGAGCATCGCGTCCGCCCGCGTGGCCACGTGATGGCCGAACACAGGGCTCGTGCTGAGCGCGATCAGCGCGCCCACACCAAGGAGCAGTGTACGCCGACGCGCCTGCTCCCGTGCGGGAAGATTGGTGGCCAGATGCCCCAGCGGTGTCACAACTCGGCGTCCCGGCCTACTTGTCGCCCGCGTGCCCGCGTTCCTTCAGCTTGCGGCGCACGAGCCGCCCCAATTCGGCGAGTTGCTCGGGATCACGCTCGGCCAGCACATCGACGAGCGATGCCGCCACCGCGGTGGACCCCAGATCCACGATCCGCTGCACCACGTAACGTGAAGCCTGCTCGGCGAACTGCTCGCGCGTCACGGTGGCGGAGTAGTGATACACGTCGTCCTGCTTGGCACGACGCAGGATTCCCTTCTCGACAAGTCGATTCGCCACCGTCACGGTCGTGATGTACACGACATCATGCGACCGGGCGACGCGATCGTGCAGCTCACGCGCCGTGGCCGGTCGCTTCGCCGCCCACGCGGCTTCCAGAACACGGTGTTCGAGGTCGCCGAGCAGCATCCCAGCGCCGGCCGCCGAGAGGCGGACGGTGTCCTGGAGGCGCATGCCCGTTGAGCGAGACTTCCGGTCCGGCGTCATGCAGGAATGATACTCTTCGCTTTACGGGCCGTAAAGAGAGCGCGATTCGCCTCGTGGATGATGGCGGATGATCCGACATC
>JALYXJ010000068.1 GCA_030947165.1 Gemmatimonadota bacterium | reverse complement strand
CCGAACAGGTTGCCCAGCCACGCGGTCACCCGATTGACGTGGAGGTACTCGAGCGTCCATCGGTCCTCAATCGCGCCCGACGAGTAGAACATGTAGAGGTATGGGCTGATCGATGCACCGAGAATGCTGACCGTGAGCAACCAGTAGCGCGGCGCATCATGCGAGGGTGCGGACGGCAGCAGCGCGGCGCCCACCGCACCCCAGTGCGGATGGAGCTTCCATGCCCCCACGGCGAAGACGATGGCGACGAGCCCGAGACCCGCCGTGCCCTGCTCCACCATGCTGAAGGTGCCGCGCCAGAGAAAGAACCATCCCAGCAACGCGACGGGCACGGCCCACCATCGGAACGAAATACCCGTGGCCATCTGCAACGCCACGGACACGCCGCCAATCTCGGAGGCGAGAACGAGCAAGCTCACGAGGAGGGTGGCGAGGAGGGGCGCCATGAAGAACCGCACCCCGAAGTGCTCCCGCAGCAGATCCACGTAGGTTCGCCGGCTCACCGCCGAGAGACGATACTCGTGACGATACCGAGCGCCACTTCTCCCCATTTCTTCATGGGCGGCTCGCCTCGCCCAGTGCATGAATCGCCTGCGTGAGCGAGTCCAGCGCCGGCATGGCCCGCGCGCGGGCGTCCGGCGACTGCTCGGCCTTGGTGAGCTGCTGACGCTCCTGGTCGAGCGCCTCGGCGGCGCGGTCGCGCAGCTGGCGCGTGTACGCTGCCGTCGTGGCACCGACATGTCGCTCCTCCGCGGCGAGGTGCACCGTCGCCGTCCACGAGCGGACTGTCGCGAGCTCCTTGTCGAGATCCGAGCCGGATCCGCACCCCAGGCACACGGCGACGACACCGCCGCTGATGACCAGTCGAGTGATCGCCACGAGAGAGCGGGACATGAGTACGCCCCGGGCAGAAAGCGTACCGAGCCGTTGGCGCCGTTGACTGGCCTCGGGGTAGCTGGCGAACCCAACCCCGCACCCGGGCGGTTGTCGGGTGTAGCGCCCTTGCGTCGCCACTTCCCGCCGCACTGATTCCCGAGAGACCCCCCCGCCACCGTCCCGGAGGCATTGTTGTCGTCGTTCCCGAACACATTTGGCGCGCTCAAGCGCACGCCGTTCGGCGCGCCTGATCGCGCCCGTCGCTCCGTCAAGGACGAGATGCGGCAGAACCTCCTCAGCCGGCTCGCCGCCGGCGGACCGCTCTTCGCCGGTGTACTCGGCTACGAGGAGACGGTGATGCCGCAGATCGTCAACGCGCTGCTGTCTCGGCACAACTTCATCCTGCTCGGCCTCCGCGGGCAGGCCAAGTCGCGTATCCTCCGCGCCCTCGTCGGCCTGCTGGACGAGGCGATGCCAATCGTCGCCGGGAGCGAAGTGAACGACAATGCATTCGCCCCCATCTCACGATATGCAAAGAACCTCATCGGGGAGGCGGGCGACGATACGCCGATCGCCTGGGTGGACCGCGACAGCCGCTACGTCGAGAAGCTCGCGACACCGGATGTGACCATCGCGGACATGATCGGCGATCTGGATCCCATCCGCGCCGCGCGCGGCGGCCACGTCCTCTCGGACGAGCTGACGATTCATTACGGCATGCTGCCGAGGGCCAATCGCGGCATCTTTGCGTTGAACGAGCTCCCTGACCTGGCCGGCAAGGTGCAGGTCGGCCTGTTCAACGTGATGCAGGAAGGCGACGTGCAGATCAAGGGATATCCCGTGCGGCTGCCGCTCGACGTGCAGCTCTGCTTCACGGCGAACCCTGAAGACTACACCGCCCGCGGCAAGATCATCACGCCGCTCAAGGACCGCATCGGGAGCGAGATCATCACGCACTATCCCGAGACGGTGCAGCTCGGGATGCAGATCACCGAGCAGGAAGCGTGGACCGAGCGCGGCGGCCGGCCGGTGCGAGTTCCGGACTTCATCAGCGAGGTGGTGGAACGCGTCGCGTTCGAGGCGCGCACCGACAAGCGGATCGATCGGCGGTCGGGGGTCTCGCAGCGGATGCCGATCAGCGTGATGGAGAACGTGATCTCCAACGCGGAGCGGCGCGCGATCGTGACCGAGGAGAAGGAGGTGGTGCCACGCATCTCCGACGTCTACTCGGCGCAGCCCGCGATCACCGGGAAGATCGAGCTGGAATACGAGGGCGAGCTGGTGGGGGGGCACGCGATCGCCCGTGAGCTGATTCGCCGAGCGGCCGACGCGACGTTCGACGAGCGCGCCGGTGGGGTGAACGTGGACGACATCGTGATCTGGTTCGACGAGGGAGGCGCCCTGCAGGTGAGCGACGACGAGCGGGCCGATGCGATGGCGTCGGCGTTCGCCGTCGTGCCCAGCCTCGTCGATCTCGTGCGCCGCGTGGGGCTCGCCCCGAAGGGAGACGCTCCGCTCACGGTGGCCGCGTGCGAGCTGGTGCTCGAAGCGCTGGTCGCCCGCAAGCGTATCTCGCGCTCCGATGGCGGGCTGTATGGCCGAGCCGAGCCGGAAAAGCGGCGACGCCGTCCGAACGAGGATTTCTTTGGCGGCGGCTTGTCCGCCTGACGGCATGAGCGCGTCCCCGGGGGCGGCGACGACGAGGCCGATGCACGGAGGTGTCGAGCGCATCACGGTGCGTGAGGCGACGTCGCGCGACCTCGAGTCGGTGGTCTCGCTTCGCCTCGCGCTGCTGCGCGAGCATCCCGGCCATCCGATCTACGGTCGTCTCCGCCCCGACGTGAGCGACCGCGCCCGGGAACTGTTCACCAGTCAGCTTCGCTCCACGATGGAGTCGATCTTCCTCGCGGAGCGTTCGGGTGCGGTGGTCGGTGTGCTCCGCTGCGTGGAGTCGATCGGGTCGCCCCTGCTCGATCCCGCACGGTATGCGTACGTGTCGTCAGTGTACGTGCGGCCGGAAGCGCGGCGGCGCGGCGTGCTTCGCGCGCTCCTGCGCGCGGCCGAGCGCTGGGCCCGAGCCCGAGGGCTCGACCAGATGCGCCTGCACAACGTGGCGGGCAGCGCCGACGCGGAAGGGGCATGGACAGCCCTCGGGTTCGATGTGGTGGAACAGGTGCGGGTGCGAAACCTCGGCCAGGCGACGGACTGATGCCGATCGTCACGATCTCGCGCCAGTATGGATCGGGCGGCTCCGAGGTGGCAGAGCGGGTGGCGCGTGCGCTGGGCTGGAAGCTGTACGACAACGCAGTGGTGGAGGAAGTCGCGTCGCGTCTCCGGATGACGCCCGCCGAAGTATCGGCTCGCGAGGAGCGCGTCCCATCGCTGGTCGAGCGGATGGCGTCAGCGATGGCGCTCGGCGCTCCGGAGATGATGCCGATGGTAGGTGACATCGCCGCGCAGCCGAGCGAGGAGCGGATGGTTATGATGACGCGCCGCGTGATCGAGGACGCCGTGCAGGCCGGACCGACCGTGCTCGTGGGGCGTGGCGCGCAGTGCATGCTCGCGGCGCGCAGCGATGCGCTGCACGTGTACTGTTACGCCCCGTTCGAGGAGCTGGTGCGCTACGCGGTGGAGGTGATGGGCATCCCGTTCAGCGAAGCACCCAAACAGGTGGCCGACATGAACCACCATCGGCAGGAGTACGTGAAGCGGTACTTCAAGCGTGATTGGCGCGATCTGGCGAACTATGACCTGTGCGTCAACACCGCGCGCCTTGGCCTGGACGGATCGGCGGAGCTCGTGACGCGGCTGGCGCGCGAGCGGTTCGGCTAGGGCGTTCCCTCGTCGCGCTGGCGCTTGAGCCGCGCGAGCTCCTCGTCCACGGACGCCGGCAGGAACATGTCGTCGGCGATGCCGGCGATCTCCTCGGCGTCGCGCCAGGCGGCTTCGAGAATGTGGAGCTCTCCTTCCAGCGCGCGGCGTTCGGTCTCCTCGTGCGCGGCCATCTCGAGGGCGAGCCGATCGGTGGCGGGGAGGTTCTTGAGCAGGTCGACGTGTCGCTGCTTGCGGATTCTCGACTTCGACACGACCGGGATCACCGCGGCGGCACGTTGGTAGAGCTGCTGGGGCGAGTCGGCCTGCTCGAGGAGGCGGACGGCCCGCTGAACCTCCTCCGCGCTCCCTCCGCTCCGGTTCAAGCTCGGCAGCAATGCGCCGGCAGCGCGGATTGCGGCAGCGCCGTACAGCGCGCGATCATCGCCCCTCTCGTGGCGCCACCACGGCGTGGGCCAGGCGGGGAGCGCGTGATTGATGCGCGCGATGGGAATGTGCAGCCACGGCTCGCTACCGGCCGCCGTAAGCTGGACGCGGTCGACGTCCGCCAGTCGCACCTTGAGCAGCTCGCCGTCGGGCCCCGGCACGTTGATGACCTTGCGTGCGCGGTAGATGTTGCGAGCGGCGTTGATCAGTTGCCATGACGGCTGAAACGCCCCCGCCCCGATCAGGCCGAGCATCGGCCCCGCGACGGCCACGGTGCCCGCGACGGCGATGCCCCCCGCCACCATCGCGTAGTACCGGCGGCGACGGCGGCCGAACTGATCGCCGTAGCGCCATGCGGCCATCTCCGGCCGCTGCGGCGCGCCGATGCGCACGAGCTCGAGCCCTTCCTTCAGGCGCGCCAGCCCGATCTCGTCGGTGGACACGCGCAGCTTGGTGGAGCGAAACTCCCGCTCGCACGTTTCGATGGCTTCCCACCGCTCCTCGAGCGGCGTCAGGTTCCAGCGCTCGCATCGCCGGCAGACGACCCAGAGCCGTCCTTTGGCCCCATCGAACGCCAACCGCCGCCCGACGGGAAAGGCCTCCACGACCTCGTTGCGTCCGAGGTCGCCGTTACAGAACAGGCACGTCGTGTACATCGGAATCTTCGAGTGTCCGCAGCTCAGGGCGGCGAAAGAACGCCCACGTCCCATATAGCAACATAGCCACCGCCGAACCGGCGATCGTCGCTCGAACACCGATGAAATCCGCGAGGGCCCCAGCGGAGAAGGCGCCGACGACCTGCGCCAGCCCGACCACCACGAGCCCGTACGCCGCCATCATGCGACCCCGCAGCGCGTTCGGAACGATCTGCTGCAGGAGTCCGTTCGCGATGGCACCGTTGAGGATCATCGTGCATCCGATGCCGAGCAGCAGTACGTAGCCCGTCCATGGAACTCGGGTGAACGAGAAGAGAACCAGGAGCACCGGCCACGTCATCGACGCGACCTGGAGCAGCCGCGTGCGGGACACCCGATAGCCTACCGCCGCCAACGACAGCGCGCCCGTGAGCCCGCCGATGCCGAGGAAGGAGAGCAACAAGCCGTAGCCGGCCGCGTCGAGGTGGAACATTTCGCGCGCGACGACGGGCATGAGCGCGAGCACGGGCACGCCGAGGATCGAGTACACGGTGACGAAGATCATCAGCGCGTGCACGCGCGGTGTGTCGCGCATGTAGCGCAGCGCTTGCTGCACGCCGATCCAGGGTCGCGCGTGGCCCGGGTGCGGCTTGTGCGCCGGCAACTGAATCATGAAGAGCCCGACCAGCACCGCCACGAAGCTGGCGGCATTCAGGAAGAAGCACCACGCAATGCCGAGGCGCGCGATGACGGCGGCGGCGATCCCGGGTCCAACCACACGCGCGAGGTTGAATCCGCTCGAGTTGAGCGCGATCGCTTCCGGCAGATCGTCGCGCCCGACGAGATCGATGAACATCGACTGGCGTGCCGGAATCTCGATCGAGGCGATCAGGCCGCTCAGGAAGGCCAGCCCGAGCAGCGAGCCGATGGTGATCCGGTGCGTGGCGACGAGCGCCCAGAGCGCCGTTGCCTCGAGCAGATAAGCACCCTGCGCGATCCGCACGAGTCGGAGCTTGTCCGAGCGATCGACGAGAACGCCGGCCGGCATCGTGAACAGGAGGATCGGAACCGACGTGGCTGTGGCGACGAGGCCGACGAGGAAGGCGCTGTTGGTGAGCTCGAGTGCGAGCCACCCCTGCGCCATCGTCTGCATCCACGTGCCGATCAGGGAGAGCGTTTGCCCGAGGAGGAAGATCCGGAAGTTCCGGTGCCGGATGAGGACGCGGAACGGATTGAGGGATTGGGCCTGGTCGGGGGGCACGGGGGGAATATAGAGACGGGCCCGTGTGTCGAGGTGGCACTCCCACGCGCTCGCGAGTATTAGTGAAAGAGGAGGACAGGCCATGCGCTTCCATACCTACAGCAAGTTCTCGCCGGAGATGGCCGACGCGGTCGATCTCCAGTCACTGCTCGACAAGCTCGCCGACTTCCTGCTCCAGTCCGGCTTCGCCGGGGGCGAGGGGCAGCCCTACTACGGCATGGGCTTCGACGAGCCGGGCGATCGCTCCCTCGATGCCCTGCGCGAGGCGATCCTAAAGGCGCTGATGGAGAGCGGGCAGTTCACCCCCGAGATGCTCGAGGCGCTGCGCGGCGAAGGCGACCAAGAGGCACAGGCGAAGCTCGCCAAGCTGCTCGACGACCTCGTGAAGCGGCTGATCGACGAAGGCTACCTCAACCTTGACACGCCGCCGCAGATGCCGGCCGGCCATCAGCCGCTCGAGGGCAAGGGATCGCTCGCGCAGGCGGCCGCGCGCGACGTGAACTTCAATCTCACCGAGAAGGGGATCGACTTCCTCGGCTACAAGACGCTGCGCGGGCTCCTCGGCTCACTCGGGAAGTCGAGCTTCGGAAGCCATGACACGCCCTATCTCGCCACCGGGATCGAAGCGGATGGGTGGAGCAAGCACTACGAGTTCGGCGACGTCCTCAACATCGACGTCAACGAGACGCTGAAGAACTCGATGATGCGCACGGGCGACATCAAGGTCCCGATGGATCTTGAATACTCGGACCTCATGGTGCGGCAGGCCGAGTACCGCTCGAGCTGCGCCACCGTCCTGATGCTCGACTGCTCCCACTCCATGATTCTCTACGGCGAGGATCGGTTCACGCCGGCCAAGAAAGTGGCGCTTGCGCTCACGCACCTGATCCGGACGCAATTTCCCGGCGACTCCATCAAGGTCGTCCTGTTCCACGACAGCGCCGATGAGATCCCGCTCGCCACGCTCGCGAGCGCGCAGGTGGGGCCGTATCACACGAACACCGCCGAGGGGCTCAAGCTCGCGCGTCGCCTGTTGATGGCGCAGAAGAAGGACATGCGGCAGATCATCATGATCACCGACGGCAAGCCGTCAGCGCTCACGATGCCGGATGGACAGATCTACAAGAATTCATTCGGTCTCGACGTGACGGTGATCGAGAAGACGCTCCAGGAAGTGGCGGCCTGCCGCAGGGCGGGGATCATGATCAACACGTTCATGCTCGCCCGCGACCGCGCGCTGGTGGAGTTCGTGAAGCGCATGAGCGAGATCAGTCGCGGGAAGGCGTACTTCACGACGACGATGACGCTCGGGCAGTTCATCCTCATGGACTTCCTGAAGCGGAAGACGCGAAAGGTCAGCTAGCGCGTCAGCAGCGGTTCCGATCCCGCGCGCCGGGCCCGGTCCCCATCTGCGGATTCATCACGCCGCGCTGCGGTCGCGGCGGAATCACGACGCGCATGTCGCGCGTCAGCGTCCACCGGAGCTCGTCTCCCGCGCGGGCCTGCATGGCGCGCGACACCGCGGCGGGGGTGCCGTTCAACGAGTCGGCCTGGAACACCACGCCGATGTAGTCAGTCGCGCCGGCCGTGATGATGAACCGCGCCGAGTCGCGCGCCGGCACTTCACCGAGTGGCTCGCACAGCGCCGACGGTTGTCGAGGATCGAACACCGAGCGCGGCTGATAGAGCTGGTACACCTGGATCGGCGCCTCGAGCGGGTTGGTTACCGTGAGCTTCGCCGTGGCGAGCCGCGGTGGCGCGGCCGGTGCGGACGCGCACGCCATCGCGACGGCCAGTACGGGGCCAGCCGCCAGAGGAGACAGGAAGACGCGACGGCGGCGCCTCGTACTCGGCATGCGGCCCTCCGGTGAGAACGGTGACTCAGAGCTCCCTGTTGAGAATACGTCGCAGTACGGCGCTGTCCAGATTCGCCCCGCAGAAGATCACACCGACTCGCTGCCCTCGCAGGTCGCCGGCGAGCTTCCGTGCGGCCGCCACGCCCATCGCGCCGGCCCCTTCCACCAGGTGGTGCGTTGACGAGAGGATCAGCCGCACCGCGTCGGCGATCTCGGCATCGGTGACGGTGATGAAGTCGGCCAGTCCCGCCACGAGCGACGGAAAGGTCAGATCGTACGTGGAGCGTGTGGCGACGCCCTCCGCGAAGGTGGCGGCGCGGTCGGTGCGGCGCGGGGCCTTCGCGTGCCAGCCATCGTGCGCGGCGGGCGCTCCGGCTGCCTGCACGCCGATCACCCGGAGCCCCGGGCGCAGCGCCCGCGCGACGGTGATGGCGCCCACGGCCTGCGACCCGCCGCCGACGGCAATCACCAGGGTATCCAGCAGCGGAGCCTGCTCGAGGATCTCGAGGGACATCGTGCCCGCCCCAGCGAGCACGTGGGGATTGTTCGTCGAGTGGGCCAGGGTGCGCCCCTCGCGCTCGACGACACGCTGCGCCACGGCCACGGCCTCATCGTAGTCGGCCCCCTCCTCGATCACCTGTGCCCCCCAGGCGCGGAGGGCGGCGTTCTTCTCCGGGTTGTTGCCGCGCGGCACGCAGATCGTGACGGGTACGCCGAGCTGCCGGCCAGCGAAGGCGAGGCCCAGGCCGTGATTGCCGGTCGTAGCGCCCACGACCCCCGCCAACCGCTGCGCGGTGTCGAGCGCGGTCACCGTGGCGAGTCCATTCCGCACCTTGAACGAGCCGGTCGGCTGGATGTTCTCGTGCTTCACCAGCAGCGAGAGCCCAAGGGCGGCGTCGAGCATGGGGTAACCGCGAAGCGGCGTCGGCGTCAGATAGGGCGCCAGGCGCTCGCGCGCCGCTCGGACGTCGTCAATGGTGATG
>JALYXJ010000022.1 GCA_030947165.1 Gemmatimonadota bacterium | reverse complement strand
ATGCGGGTGCAACCTCTCGCCGGCGGGGGTCGTAGGGTCTACATTCACGCCAGCCGCGGGGGGGATCCCGCATCGACATCGAGGCCGAGCCATGGCGCCACTCCAGTTCATCTTCGTCGACGCCGGTCTGACCAGCGCCCTCCTCGCGGGGCCAATCGCCACCCAGTCGATTCGCGACGAGATCCGACAGTCGATCCGGGATGCTGCGGAACAGGCGCGCGAGGCCGCGCAGCAGGCGCGCGAAGGGCAGCAGCATGTCCGCGAGGCACAGCAGCAGGTGCGCGAGGCGCAGCAGCAGCTCCGTGAGGCCCAGCAGCACGTCCGCGAGGCCCAGACGCAGGTGGCGAACGCGACCACCGCCGACCAGCGGGGCGCGGCCCGCCAGGCGCTGGCCGGCGCGCAGGAGGGCGTCCGGGAAGCGGAAGGCGCGGTTCGCGAAGCGGAGGCGCGTGTGCGCGAGATGCAGGGCTTCGGTCGCGGGACGCCGGGGATCGTGGTCCACACCGACCAGTTCCCTCCCTACATGCAGCAGGGCATTCCGCCCCAGGCCGTCGACCTCGCGATCGGGTTCTTCATCACCTGCGCGGTGATGGTGATCGGCTGGCCGATCGCCCGCGCGTTCGGACGTCGCATCGAGGGACGCGGCGGCCAGGCGGCAGCGCCGGACCCCGGCGTGACCGAGCAGTTGCAGCGGATCGAGCACGCGGTGGACGCGATGGCCATCGAGGTCGAGCGCATCTCCGAATCGCAGCGCTTCATGGCGAAGCTTCAGACCGGCGGCTCGGCCCAGCCCACACCCGTGCTGCGCGATCGGCACTGAGCGGGTCCGGCTCATTCCGTCGATACGTTCCCGGCGCGCGACCAACGATTCGTCGCGCGCCGGCGTAGGCGAGGAAGAGATGCGAAACGCAAGCGAGATGAAGGGTCGGGCTGGTACGGGAGCCCTTGGACGCGTCAGCGGCGGTACGCCGGTCGCTGCCGTCGCGTTGGTCGTGGTCGCGCTCCTCGCGCTCGCCTTCGCGCCCATCGTGCTGTTCCGCGAGCTCGACGAGATGCGCGCCCGCACAGCCGCCACGAGCGATCGGGCGGAGAGTAGCGTGACGCAACTCCGGCTCCTGTTTGCCGAAGGCGTCGACTATCACGAAGCCTATCGGCTGCACCAGCCAAGGGCAGCGGACCGGTATCGCCAGGTGCGCGCGCGGGAAAACGAATGGCTGGACACCCTCGAGGCGGTCACTGATCCGATGGGGCCGCGCCTCTCGCGCGAGGTCGATTCCTTGCGGTCGTTCACGGTTCGCTGGCACGCCCTGCCCGACGACTTGGTGACTGGCCGGACGAGCGCCGAACGGTTCGGCGCGGCGCTCCCGGCCGTGGCGTCGCTCCGCGACTCGTCCCTCACCGCGCTGCAACAGGTGGAGGCGTCGGTCGTATTGGCGCGGCGACAGGATGAAGCGCTGGGGGGCCGTGCGCTCGAGCGGCAGCGACTGCTTTCGCTGGGCGTGGGAGTGCTCGCGCTGCTAGGCACCGGCGTCGTCTTCTGGTTCGCACGCCGCGATCGCGCGCTGAGCGGCCAGCTTGCCCGTGCGCTGGAGGAGGAAGCGGTCGCGCGCGGCGAAACCGAACGTCGACGCGTGGAGCTCGAGCGCGTGACCGACAGCAAGACGCGTCTCGTGCGCGGGTTCACCCACGACGTGAAGAACCCGATCGGGGCCGCGGACGGCTACATGCAGTTGCTGGAGGATGGGGTGATGGACCCGCTCACCGAGCGGCAGGCGGCGAGCGTGGCGAGGGCGCGCCGCAGTGTCGCGCGGGCGCTGCAGCTGATCGACGATCTGCTCGAGCTGGCGCGCGCCGAGTCCGGCGAGCTCGACGTGCGACATGAGCCGGTGAACCTCGGCGAGCTCGCGCGCGACGCCACCGAGGAGTTCCGGGCGCAGGCGGAGCAGAAGGGTCTCGCGATTGCCGTCGACGATGCCAACGACGGCGTCGTGGTGGACAGCGATCCGGTGCGCGTGCGGCAGGTGGTGTCGAATCTCGTGTCGAACGCCGTCAAGTACACGGAGCGCGGCGCCGTCACCGTGCGCGTGCGCGCCGATGGTGGGCGCGGCGCCATCGAGGTGGCGGATACCGGTTCCGGCATCCCCGCCGATCGGCAGCAGCTCGTGTTTCAGGAGTTCGTGCGATTGGATCCGCACGCGGCGCCGGGGGCGGGGGTAGGACTCGCCATCAGTCAGCGGATCGTCCACGCGCTCGGCGGCGAGCTCACGCTCCAGAGCGAGTCCGGACACGGCAGCAGCTTCGTCCTCTGGCTTCCCGTTCACGCACGGTCCTAGTTCGCGACAAGCGTGTCGTGCGTCACGTCGCACGCGTCGCGGATCGAGTAGAGTGCCGACGTCGCAGCAGCCGCCGTCACCTTACCGAACCCTACAGATGTCGGAACAGTCGCACAGTGAGCCAACGGACGAGCGGCGCGCCCTTGCTCGAGAATTCCGTCGGCGGCTCCGGGCTACGCACCCGGAGCTCACGCCGTTACAGATCGCCGAAGTCGCGCGGGCGATGGCCACGCTGCAACTGACGGGACGGAGCGAGCGAGACGACTGAGCGGCCGTCGCCGCGGGTCAGTACCTGGTGTTCGGGGTATCCGCCGTCTCGCTGCGGTCGGCGGGGCCGGTGTTCAGCGAATCCGCCGCAGCGCGCCCGCGCTCGCTGGCGGCGAGGCTGCCGGGCAGTGGCCGCCCATCCTGGCTCCAGTCGCCGTCGCGGAACATCCATACCGATCCATCGTCGCAGAAGACCTTCGCGTGCGAGTACTGCCCGGCGGAGTTGATGACCTGGACGGCGGCGACTGGTCTCCTGATCGGCATCCTCGATCTCCTGTGATGTGGCGGGGGCCGTCGGCGCGCGCGTCCGTACCAGTGGCCCCGTCGCCGGAAGCCCGGAAGCTACGGCGCCATCCCGGTCGTGGCCAGCACCCGTGTGAAGGGGGGCTAGTACGCCAGCGCCGCGCGCAACGCGGCCACCTGACGGTAGAGCAGTGGCCGGTCACTCGTCCGCTCGCGCACCGTCTCTATGGCGATCGCATCCACTGCATCGCGCATCGCGGCGACGGCCCTGTCGCGCACGAAGCCGAACGAGGCGCCGACGAAGTCCGGCACGACGAGGTTGTCATAGGTGAGGAGTGTGCCCTCCCGCCCGGTTGCGGGATTCCTCCACGGTACGAAGCGGGCGCTCCCCTCGGTGGACCTGACCTTCGAGCCGCTGACGAGACGCCAGGTGATGACATAGCCGTCATTCGCCTCGCGGTGGATCCGATCGAGCACCGTGTACGTGACGTCCGACACCATCGGCACGTTCGAGGCGTAGCGGTAGAACACTTCGGTGCGCGCCGAGTCGAGGCGTCGGCTAGCGGTCGCCTGCTTGAGATCGGCGTTGTACGCCGTCTGATGCTCGTAATCGGCGAACATGGCGACGCTCTGCTCCGGCGACGCGTCGATGAACCGATATAGACGGAGATGCGGCCATGGCCCGTTGACGACGGGCCACCGATGGAGCACGACCTCCCCCTGTGCGACCGCGGTCCATTCGGCGGACGTCAGCGTGTCGGCCTGTTGCGCGGCGAGGGCGTGCGACATCATCGCGAGCATCGCGGCGAGTGCGAGCGTCGTCGCACGTATGCGCATGGCGACTCCAGGTCTGAGCGCGCGCGGATGCGCGGCGCCCAACGATACCACTTTCCCCGCTCGTTGGCGCGCCGAAGGCGTGTGGCTACCGCGCTGCCCAGAGGTACGCGACCAGGGCGACCGCGAGCACTTCTCCGCCGCTCACGGCGGCCAGGGTGAAGATTCTGCGTCGAGTCATGGCTCCCTTCCCTTGATTCGTGGTGGGTTTTCTCGGGCCGTCACCAATGAGTCGAACGAGAGGGGTCGAAATCGACATCGGGGTGGCCGCCGCTTCTCCCAGCCCTGCCGGGCTCGGCCTGATCCGCCGCTTGCGATCGATCGTCGTTGCGCCCGACCCGACTGGCGGGAATAATCCATCGCACAGGCGGGTTCTCCATGTAGGGCTGCACAAGACGGTTCCTGCAAGGACGGGCATGGCGCAGCATCATCGCGAGCGATTCGAGGCGCTCATCCTGCCGCATCTCGACGATGCGTATACGCTCGCGCGCTATCTGCTCAGGAACGAGCACGACGCGCAGGACGTCGTGCAGGACGCCGCCCTTCGGGCGTTCCGGTACTTCGACCGATATCGCGACGGGGATCCGCGTGCGTGGTTCCTGGCGATCGTGCGCAACTGCTGCTTCACCTGGCGGCGACGTCATCGGAGCGATCGGCTGACCATTTCATTCGACGACGAGGTCGCACCGGCGCTCGAGGGATCGACGGCGACCGACGCGCTGGCCATCGCACAGTCCGACCGGGCGGCGCTCGAGCGGGCCGTCGGCAGCCTGCCAATTGAATTTCGTGAAGTCGTCGTGCTTCGGGAGGTCCAGGGAATGTCGTACTCACAGATCGCCGCGGTCATCGGCGTCCCGATCGGTACGGTGATGTCGCGCCTCTCACGCGCGCGCATGCGACTCGCCGCGGCACTCGGCGCCGGCGCCAAGGAAGCGAGCTGACATGCGCTGCCCTCAATCGCGCGACCAGCTGGGCGCGTATCTCGACGGCGAGCTGACTACGAATGAGGCGGTCGCGGTGCGCGAGCACATGGCTGGCTGTCCCAACTGCGCGAGCCACTACGCCACGCTCGCCTCCACCTCCCGCCAACTGAAGGAGGGGCTCGTGCACTACACCGCGCCCGACATGCTCAAGGCACGCATCCTCAACGCACTCTCCAACCAGCGCACACCGGCCGCGACGTCGCCTGCCTCCTGGCTGCATTGGAGTCGGCTGGCGGCCGCCGCCCTCGTGATCGCCGTTGCCAGCAGCGCCGGAACAGCGGCCGTGCTCCATCGCGGCGTCGCCTCGCGCTCGGTCGCCGACGAGCTGCTGGCCAGTCACCTGCGGTCGTTGATGCCCGGACATCTTACCGATGTGGCGTCGAACGATCACCACAACGTGAAACCGTGGTTCAACGGTCGCGTCGCGCTCTCCCCATCGGTGCCGGCGCTCGACTCGGCGGGCTTCGTGCTGGTGGGTGGGCGCCTGGATTACGTCGCTTCGCGCCCGGTCGCGGTCGTGGTGTACTCGCGTCGGCAGCACGTCATCAACGTGTACGCGTGGCCTGACGGTGACGGCGATCGAAGTGCGTCCTCCCTCACGGCCCACGACTACCATATGGTGAGCTGGCGCAATGGAGACGTCGAGTCGTGGGCCGTCTCCGATCTCAATCCCGCGGAGCTAGGACAATTCGTCGCGCTGTTACGGCGCGGGGCGGGCTGAGAACGCGGATGGTTCCGCTACGGCGATAGGAACGCCGTGTCGGGAATAACTTCGCCACTGACGCAGTCTCCATGTCGGGGAGTACGCAACCGACTTCGCAGGAGGAGGCTCACGTCAATGACTCACCACCAGGATCGCGACGCCGAGCGGTTTGACGAGCAGGGGAACACTCGTCCCGCTGGGAGCAATTACATCACGGATGGCGCGAGCGGCGACGGCATCGATCGCCGAGGATTCCTGCGCTGTATGGCGTGGGCGGGGACGGCGGCCGTCTGGGGCATGAGCGGCGGCGTGCCGAAGTCGTTCGCCATGTCCCAACTGCCCTTTCTCTCCGACAGCGAACGGAAGAGCATCTTTTTCGCGCAGATCAGCGACAGCCATATCGGCTTCAACAAGGAGGCCAACACCGACGTCACCGCTACGCTGCAGGAAGCCGTGGCCAGGCTCAACGCCCTGCCGCAGCGTCCCGCCTTCGTGCTGCACACCGGCGACATCACG
The DNA here is from genome assembly GCA_030947165.1 of Gemmatimonadota bacterium. The sequence goes on along the minus strand of JALYXJ010000022.1, from coordinate 4,960 downwards.
CAGCTCGCGAAGCCCACGGAATTCGACACCGCCAGTGAAGTGCTCAAGGGCATCCGCACTGATCGGGTGCTGTACGTCCCCGGTGAGCACGACGTCGCCACCGACAGCGGCGTGTCGTATCTCCAACGGTATGGCAAGGGGATGCAGGGTAGCGGCTGGTACAGCTTCGATCACTCGGGGGTGCACTTCGTCGGGCTGATGAACGTGTTGAATCTCAAGGCCGGCGGTCTCGGGTCGCTAGGCGCCGATCAGATCGGGTGGCTCAGGAACGACGTCGCCCGGCTCTCGAGCAGCACGCCGATCGTGGTGTTCGCGCACGTGCCGCTGTGGGCGGTGTATCCTGAATGGGGCTGGGGCACCGACGACTCCGAGCAGGCGCTCGGATTGCTGAAACGGTTCGGGTCGGTCACCGTGTTGAATGGGCACATCCATCAGATCATGCAGAAGGTGGAAGGGCACATGTCGTTTCACACCGCCATGTCCACCGCCTTCCCGCAGCCGGCGCCTGGCACCGCACCGTCGCCGGGTCCGATGAAGGTCGAGCCCGAGCGGCTCAAGAGCGTGCTCGGCATCGCGGACGTCACCTTCATTCCCGGCCGGAGCCCGCTGGCGGTGATGGACGCGACGCTCTCCGGCCAACCCCCAGCCTTCGCGGCGGCATCCCACGATGCGATGATGCAGCGCCGCGCGTCGCGGAGAATACTCGCGCTCGGGCCGAACGAGATCGGGATCGACAACTTCCAATTCACGCCCCCATCCCTCACGGTAAAGGCGGGCACCAGGGTGACCTGGATCAACAGCGACGACGTCCCACATCTCATCGTGAGCACGCGCAATGCGTTCAAGGCGTCGCCGGTGCTCGACACGGATCAGCGGTATGCCGTGGCGATCGGGAAGTCCGGCACGTACGAGTATTTCTGCTCGCTGCATCCGAAGATGCAGGGGAGGATCGTGGTCGAATAGCGCTGCGCGCCGCCGCGACGCTGGCTGCCGATCCATCACTGTACATCAGGAACGTTCGCCGATGAGAATCCTCGGGTTTTCCGGCTATGGTGTGGGCGTGCGGTTTATGAGAGGATTCTCAACTCATGACGCGGTGCGGCGAGGATCGAGATCGAGGCCGCCACAGGGGAAGTAGATCGCGAGCTTGAACCGCTCGCGATCGCGGAAGCCCCGCGACGAATACTTGATCCACTGGATCTTGGCGTTCAGTCCCTCCGTCACCGCATTGGTGATCCGATGGGCAAGGGAGGTGAGGATGTTCTCGAGGTGACGGCGGACGACGCCGGCGAGGTGGACCATCGGCCGGAGGCGCGAGCGACGGGCCCACGCTTCCCACCGCCAGAAGAACGCGCGCGCTGCCGGGATCGAGCGGTAGTCCCAGATGTGCTGAACGCCTCCTTCAACGCCCATCGCAATCGCGGTGATGCCTGCCCGCTCCTCGACACTCAGCCCGGCGAAGTAGTGCCCCAGGGTCTCGGCCGTCCGATCGTGGGCGACATGGAGCACGTGCTGCGTGTCCAGATCGACGACCATCGTGACGAACTGGAAGTGCTTGAGGTAGGAGTGCTCGTCGATCCCCAAGCGGCGCCCGGCGACGCTCGTCCGCCGCGCGGGCCCGCGGCGCACGGCGCGCTCCACGATCCCGTTCGCTTCTTCCCACGTGAGCCCCAGGCGGCGCGCGACGGCGAGGGGCGTGGCCTCCTTCAGCCACGCGATGGCCAAGCGCTCGAAGAGCAGCGTGAAGTGCGAGCGTCGCTCGGCCCTGGGCACCGTGATCGTCCGCACGCCGTGGGTTGGGCAGCTGATCCGCGGTACGGCGGCGTGGAGCAGCGTCTGGAACTGGCAGGTGTCCAGGTGGCACCAGCTCCGCTCCCCGTGATCATAGATCGCACCGGCCTCCCCGCACGCCGGGCAGACAAACCGCGTGCCCTCCTGGGCCGTCACCCACACGTGCACCACTTGTTCAGTCTCCCGGAGCTCCCCCCGTTCGACCTCCCACGGCGCTTCAAGTCCGAGAATCGTGGCGTACAGCGACCGATCGTCCATGGCGCACTCCCGAGAGGAACCTGCGCCACGCTATTTCACCCACTCAATTCCCGGAAGACCTGAATTTTCTCACATACGGATCGGCTGTGGCTCCCCCGCGTGCAGCCTTGCGCCCGTCACGCACTCGCTCTACATCCGGACACGCCCGCCTTGGAGGTGCGCCGCTCTGACCTCCGATACCGTACTCACTGAGGAGCCATGCGTGTAGGTCGATTTGCGCTCGCGGTGCTCGCGCTAGTCTTCGCTCAGACAGCGTGCACTCCACGCTCGATGCTGCGGTCTCCCGCCCCGACGACCGAGCCTAGCACTCAGGCGGGCCTTCGATATTACATGCCGCGCGACGTATTGCACGTGACAGCGACGGCCACCTTCAATGCAGGACGCGGTTGGTTGAAGACTTCGCACCCTGACTCACTCTGCTTGCCAGGTGCCGAGCGCCTCGGGCTCAAGAGTGTCATGGCCGAGATCTCCCAAGCGACGATTCCAGACCGGCGAACGGCCTACCACTTGTGGATGGAGCCCTCGTCGTTGAGTGCGCAGACTATGAAGCTGGCCGTCACGAACGACGGTCTGCTGACAAGTCTGAACTACAGCGTGGAAGACAAGCGCGCGGAGATTGCTGGAAACATCCTGAAGAGCGTCGCGGGGATTGGCGGACTGTTCGTGGGTCTTGAGCCACTGCTTGACGCACGGCTCACAACCGCTTTCGACAAGGGCAGGCTTGCCGACACGCCGGCGCCGAGAGATCGAGGCGAAGCGTGTGCGTTCAGAACGAACGCGAAGAGTATGACTCCTCTATTGGTCGCGCGTGAAGCACTCGAGACTGAGCTCGAGAGAGCCGTGCGTGAACGAGAGATCGGGCTCCGCGCGATAACATCCGCGTCGAGCCAGGCGGCGCTGAAGATCCTTCGGGCCCGCGACGATCTACAGGCTCGCCGCACGGCGATCCTCGACGCACGTCTGGCTACCGTCCGTGACGCGATTGCCGCCAACGTGACCGGCTTCAAGGCGGGGGCAGGCATCACGGCCAAGGACACTGTAGTGAAGGCCGACGCCCTGCTCGACGTCACGGCGCTGCCTGGGGACGCGGCGGTCGTTTCGCAGCTCAAGTCTCTTTCGAACGCTCATAGCGCGTTGGCGGCTTACCCGGATGTGCAACGCCTGGCGGACTCGACGCGCATAGTGCTCACGATCGAGGAGTCAGTGCCTTCCGGTTCGGCAGCACCGCCATCCTCTCCGACCAGATGGAAGCGGTCCGAGTGTCCGGATGATGCATCGACGGATGACTGCGTGCACATCTATTCCCGCGCTCCACGACCGCGGATCCTCCGGTTGTACGTACCAACGGGCGAGGCCCCCGTAAAGCCGTTTGTCGTCAAGGAGACTCGGCTTCTCAGCCTCGTGTCGTCAGCTGATCCGGTGATCGACGTCCCGATGTCGACGAAGACGCTGGGGCAGCAATCCTTTGCAGTGGCATTCGGCCGGGCCGGTACGCTTACCGGCTTGGAGCGAGCTTCTTCGGCTGGCTTGGCCACCGCGACGAGTACGTTGGCGGCGGCGCTGACGGGGGCACGACAGGAATTCGTCGCGGGGTTGCAGACGGCGCAGACTACGCAGACAACCCTCGACGCCATGCAAGCCGCGTCTCGAGCGAGCCGGCTCAAGGATCTGCAGGATCAGAAGGTGTTGGTCGAGGCGCAGCTCGCTCTTCAGGGCACAACGGCCAACAAGGACCTCGTTGCCCAGAAACAACAGCTCGACGCCCAGATCGCGCTTCTCGCATCGCAGCAGGCGCTCACGACTGCGCAGGAGAACGGAACGGTAAGCGCCGACGTGGCAGCGCTGCGAGCTGAAATCCAGCGTCTTCAGGCACAGCTGGACCTGCTGAAAGTGCAGATGGAGCTGGACAAGGCGAGGAAACAGTCGGAGACGCCCTGAGGGTCTGGATACCCGAGGGGTCGCTCTTGAGCCTTGGCGCTTGGGCCCTGCCCAGCGTTGCGGGGACATCGGCTTTGGTCATCAACGTTGCACTAAGCTGCGATTTTGGCGACGTCGTCCTCCGTGCTGATCCATCCGAGCCTCCTCCCCACCGTCAACGCAATCTCCACAATCAGCACGTACCCATACCCGACGCCCAACGCGAGCAGCCCGAACATGTAGAAGGAATTCACTCGCCCTCTCAGCCCGCCCGGCGCCATCGGCATCAGCAGCGCGACGGCGAGCGCGAACGGGAGGGCGATCATCGACGGCGCGAGCCACGAGAGCCGTCGCATCTCCTGCCCCGAGGTCGGGCGGATCGAGGACAGCACGACGCCGATGTAGAGCGCGTATGGAATCAGCCCAACCACGCCCGCGACCGCGATGAACAGCAGGGTGTCCACGAAGGTGTAGAGCGGCCCATCTGGCGGCACGTGTGCGCCGTTGAACATCATCGCGACCAGCGCGGCGAGGAGCGGAATCGCCACCGGAAAGAACGCCGCTCGTCGATAGAAGGAAGTCATCGTCAAGTAGCACCTCGTGAATGGCCGCTGCGGAGCGCCGAGGCTCGTTGTTGGGTCCGCTCGGCGAGCTTGTATATGCCGACGAGCGACGTGCGCTGCTAGCCAACGACTTACCCCGTCATCATTCTATTGCAGTCGGCAGCGCATCATTTCGCCGCCGACTCCCGCCCATCTCCCTATGAGGCATCCGATGACATCTCGACTCTGGAAGCTCGCGCCAGTCGCGTTCGCACTCCTCGTCGCGCCACTCGCCCAGCGCGCCGACGCACAGGCGACCTGCAAGGACGGCACGACCTCCGCCGCGAAAGGACGCGGCGCATGCTCGGGCCACGGCGGCGTGGCCCCCGCAGCGAAGCGTGCGGCCGTGCGCGCCGCGAAAGCGGACGTGCGAGCAGCGAAGACGGCCGCCG
>JALYXJ010000141.1 GCA_030947165.1 Gemmatimonadota bacterium | reverse complement strand
AGGCCGCGCTGGCCGATCGGGAGAGGGGGCTCGGCGAATGGTCGGTCGAGGTGGATGACGACGCGATCGCCGCGCTTGCCCTGCAGGCGGACGGGGACGCCCGCCGCGCTCTCACGGCACTCGAAGCCGCGGCCACCTATGTCGGTCGCGGCGGACGGATCACCGTCGATGTCGTTCGCGAGGCGCTCCAGCTCCGCTTCGCCCACCATGACAAGTCGGGTGAGGAGCACTTCAATCTGCTTTCCGCCTACCACAAGTCCCTGCGGGGAAGCGACGCCGATGGCGCGCTCTACTGGATGGCGCGGATGATCGAGGGCGGGGAGGATCCGATGACCATCTTTCGCCGGGCGATCGCGATGGCCGCCGAGGATGTCGGTCTGGCGGATCCCCGCGCGCTGCAGCTGGCGGTGGCGGCGCGCGACGCGTACCACATGCTCGGCGCGCCGGAGGGTTATCTTCCCCTCGCCGAGATGACCATCTATCTGGCGACGGCACCCAAGAGCAACTCATCCTATCGAGCACTCAACGCGGCCATGGAGGCCGCTCGCGAGACGCCAGCCGCGGCCGTCCCGCTTCACATCCGCAACGCTCCGACCCGGCTCATGGCCGACCTCGGCTACCACGAGGGATACAGGTACGCGCACGACTCCCCTGAGGCGTACGTGGCGCAGGAATACCTGCCCAAGGAGCTGCGCGGATCGCGCTTCTTCGAGCCTGGCCCGTTCGGCTACGAGAAGGAGCTCGCGAAGCGGATCGCGTGGTGGAGGAAGCTGGCCGGCAAGGCAGACACGGAAGAGCTGGATGCTCGTCCGTCGGAACCCTCCGGGGGCACAGGGTATGATTAGCCAACCAGTGCCTCAGGCACGAACCTGGAGGAGAGATGCGTAAAGCGGTGATTCTCGTGGCAGCGGCGGCCCTCGCGCTGGGCGCCGGCTGCGCGACGATGGGCAAGGCGGCGTTCAAGGAGCCCGCCGTGACCTTCAAGGATGTGAAGGTGAATGGCGTGGGGCTGACGGGCGGGTCGGTGGACATCTTGCTCAACGTCTACAACCCGAACGGCTACCGGCTCGATGCGACGCGGATGACCTACCAGCTCATGGTGGACACCATTCCGTTCGGAACGGGTGCGCTCGATCAGCGCTTCACCGTGCAGAGCAACGATTCCTCGCAGGTGCGCCTTCCGCTCAATTTTCAGTGGGCGGGGATGAGCTCGGCGTTGCGCTCGCTGCTGAACACCGGGTCGGTCCCTTACCGGGTGAAGGGCGACATCACCGTCGGCACCCCGGTTGGCAACTACACGATACCCTATGATCGAAGCGGACACTTCAATTCCCTCGGCGGCACGTCGCCGTAGCGTCTCGTGAGGCTATCTCGCACGCTGGAGCTCTCGCATCGCTAAGGACACCATCTCGCTCGCTGCCCCGGCGGAGAGGGCGCTGCTCGTCGGCGCGCCGCGCAAGGCAGCGGGGGCGCGCCATCAGCTCGCGGAGCATCTGGAGGAGCTGCAGCGGCTCGCCGACACGGCCGGCGCCACCGTCCTGGGTGAGGTGACCCAGATGCTGGACCGGCCCAACCCGCGCACCTATCTGGGCAAGGGGAAGCTCGAGGAGCTGAGGGCGAAGATCGGTGAGATGAATGCCTCGCTGGTGATCTTCGACGACGAGCTGACCCCCGCCCAGGGGCGGAACATCGAGCTGGCGCTGGGCACGCGGGTGATGGACCGCGCCGAGCTGATCCTCGACATCTTCGCGACCCGGGCGCGAACGAGCGAGGCCCGGATGCAGGTGGAGCTGGCGCAGCTCGAGTACACGCTGCCGCGGCTGACCCGGATGTGGACCCACCTGGAGAAGTTTCGCGGCGGCATCGGCGTGCGAGGCCCGGGCGAGACTCAGCTCGAGACGGACCGCCGGCTGATCAACCTCCGGATCAAGCAGCTCAAGGAGAAGCTCGGCGACGTGCAGCGCAGCCGCGAGGTGCAGCGGCAGAACCGGCGCGGCGAGTTCCGCGCGTCGCTGGTGGGCTACACGAACGCCGGAAAGTCGTCGATCCTGCGCGAGCTGGCGCATGCGAAGGACGTCTTCGTGGAGGATCGGCTGTTCGCCACGCTCGATCCGTTGACGCGCGACGTCGTGATGGGCGAGAACACCCACGTGCTGCTCACCGACACGGTGGGCTTCATCCGTAAGCTGCCCCACGACCTCGTGGCGTCCTTCCGGGCGACCCTCGAGGAGGTGCGGGACGCCGATCTTCTTCTGCACGTGATCGACGCGTCGCACGCCGTGTGGGAGGAGCACCGCCACGTGGTGGATCAGGTGCTCGCCGAGCTGGGGCTGCAGGAGAAGCCGGTTCTGCATGTGCTCAACCAGGTGGATCGGCTCGATCCGGAGACGCTCGTGGGCCTCCAGCAGCGCGTGCGCAACGTGCTCCCGAACTCGGTCTTCGTCTCGGCGGTGACGCCGGATGGGCTAGAGCCGCTGCGCCGGGCGCTGCTGGCCGCTGTGCGCAAGGTGCGGCCCGAGGTGGAGCTGAGGCTGCCGATGAGCGACGGGCGCGTGCTGGCGGAGATCCATCGGGTGGGAGAGGTGCTGGAGCAGCGGCACGAGGATGGAGAGATCGTGGTGCGGGTGAGGCTGGATGAGGCGACGGCGGGGAGGCTGAGGGGGCAGGGGGTGAGGATTGTTCGAAATCCGTCGCCAGTGCGCGCTCAGTGAGGCGGATTGCTATGACGCGCGCAGGAAAGCGCGGACGTGCGTTGCCTCGTCCATGATGACGATTCACGCCAGCGCTCAGCAGACCGCGACGTCTTCGTCCATTGCGTCCGTGCGCGAGCACGCGCCCACTGAGCTGGTGATCGATGGCTCCGTACATTGGAGCCGGTGGTGGGCCGACCTCTACGAGTATCGCGGGGCGCTCCAGAGCTTGATGTGGCGCAACCTCCGCTCGCGGTACAAGCAAGCCGCACTCGGCGCGCTGTGGGCGCTGTTGCAGCCGGCACTGCAGGTAGGTGTATTCACGCTTCTGTTTGGAATTCTCGCACGGGTACCGGCGGGCGATCTGCCCTATCCGCTATTCGCGCTCGCGGGCCTGCTACCGTGGAATCTGTTCAGCAAGATCATCAGCGAGGGCGCAACGAGCCTGGTCGTGAACCAGGCGCTCATCACGAAGCTCTTCTTTCCGCGCATCTATCTGGTGGTGGCGGTGGGAGCGAGTGCGCTACTTGACGCCGCCGTCACGCTACTGCTACTGCTGGCACTCATGATCCACTACGGCGTGTGGCCAGGCGCGCGCATCCTGATTGCCCTCCCGGCGTTGGGCGGGGTGCTCGTGCTGTCGTACGGAGTTGCGGCATTTCTAGCAGCGCTGAATGCGCGCTGGCGCGACGTGCAACACACCGTGCCATTTCTACTTCAGCTCGGCTTGTTCGCGACGCCTATCATCTACTACACGTCTCTGGTGCCTGCGCGGTGGCGTTGGCTCCTCGCGCTCAATCCGCTTACTGGCTTGGTCGAAGGGTTCCGGGGCGCCGTGCTCGGTCTTGCCTGGCCGGAGCCGCACCTGCTCCTTCTCTCGCTTGCCTCGAGCGCGTTCGCGATCGCGTTCGGCTTTTGGCGATTCACCCGGGCTGAGTCGACCGTAGTGGACATCGCGTGAGCGCCCTGGCGGTCAGCAGCGAGTCGTTGAGCAAGCGATACCAGATCCCGAGGCCGGGCGCGCCGGGGATCGCGCAATTCGTGCGGCATCCCGCGGCATCATTCGCGGCGCGTCGTACGATGGAAGTCCACGCGTTGCGCGATGTGACATTTGCGGTCCAGGAGGGCGAAGTTTTTGGCATTGTTGGCCGGAATGGGGCGGGGAAGAGCACGCTTCTCAAGATCCTCGCCCGGATCACGGCGCCGAGTAGTGGTCGGGTCGCGATGAGGGGCCGGGTAGCGAGTCTTCTCGAAGTAGGGACGGGCTTTCATCCTGACCTTACTGGTCGCGAGAACGTGTACCTCAACGGCATGCTGCTCGGGATGCCCCAGCGGGAGGTCGATCGGGCTTTCGACGCGATCTGCGAGTTTGCGGGTGTAGGTCCGTACATCAATGTTCCGATCAAGCGCTACTCGAGCGGGATGCAGCTGCGCCTCGCATTCGCCGTCGCGGCGCATCTCGCCGCCGACACGATGATCATCGACGAAGTGCTTGCCGTGGGCGATGCCGAGTTCCAGCGGAAGTGTCTGGGAGCGATGCGGGACGTCAGTACAAGCGGACGCACGACGCTGTTTGTGAGCCACAACATGGCAGCGGTAGAGTCGCTCTGCACCCGCGTTATGTGGCTTGATAAGGGGACAGTGCGGAGCGTCGGGCAACCCGACCGAGTTATCCGTGAATACCTGTCGTCGGGTGTGAGCGGCGCCAGCCTCGCGCCTGCCCGAGTGGTGCTCGGCTCGGCAGGCCGCGGCGGCGGCTTCACAATCGGCGGCGGCCACCTGGACGCGGTGACATTCGTGCGCGCCGCCCCTGACGACGACCGCGATGCGTGGCAGGTCTCCTTCGGGGAGCGATTCGTTCTCGAGCTCGAGTACACACTCGAGCGTCCGGAGCCCGGACTCGTGCTGGGCATCGGCTTCCGCAACGAGCGGGGAGAGGATGTGCTCACCAGTCACAGTTGCGACGCGGGAACGTACAGCCGCGATGAAGGCGGTTTGGGCGGCGTGGCACGCGTGGAGGTTGCCGCTCCATGGCTACGTCCCGGCCGATACACTCTCGAGATGGCGATGATTTCAGGGTTTCAGCTGCTCGATATCGTCTCGGACCCCGTGGGGTTCGTTGTCGAGGAGCAGTCGGCTGTTGGCGCGCCGCCAATCGCGCTGAAGAAGGGACCTGTCTCTCCCGTATGGCTCTGGACGGACGCCGATGAGGCAGTGCTCGTTCGACGGGGGGATGGCGCGAAGGATCGAGAGTAGTACTGAACGCGAAGCGAAGCGCGGATTGATGTCGAGATGGTCGTAACCGCTGTGACGACCGCGCGGCGATCAGCAACGGTGCATGTGTTGGTGCGAGGCTCGTCGGAACCCTGCTGCGCGACTTCGGCTCGGCGTTTGAACTTGCACTCCTCAACAATGGTCTTGTCCTCCAGTGAGCGCATCAATGCCGCGCTTTTCCATTGTGATCCCTACCTACAATCGCCGGCCCCTGTTGTCGAGCACTCTTGATTCCGTTGCGGCGCAGGTCCTCGGTGACTGGGAGTGTTTAGTATGCGATGACGGCTCCACGGACGACACGCACGAGTATGTGCGAGTCCGCAGTGCGGCAGACCCTCGCATTCGGCTCGTCCTCGGGCCGCGCTTTGGGCTTCCAGCCGGCCCACGCAATCGAGGAATTCGCGAAGCACGCGCGGAGTGGATCGCCTTCTGTGATGATGACGACGTCTGGCATCCGTCCAAGCTGAAGCGGCAGGATGGGCTGTTGCGCGCGGAACGTTGCGATGCGGTATCGACCGTATTTAGGCCCGTTCCGGAGGGAGCCTTCATTTCGTTTTCGAGCGACCTGCCGTCGACGGGCGTAGTCACGATCTCGCTCGCCGGAATTCTGCTTTTTCGCGCGCCGTATCCTGCCATTTCGACAAACGTCGTGCGACGGGCCCGCTTGCTCGAGGCGGGCGGCTTTAGCGAGGCGCCAGCCTATCGTGGCGTCGAGGATATGGACCTATGGGCACGGCTGGTAACGTTGCCTGGTTTTTGCTGGCGCGCTGTCGGCGGTGATCCGCTCGTTTTGTACCGTGATCAAGGCGGCGACTCCATTTCGGCGTGGAACCAGCCGCTGCGGCCGGACGTCATCCGCCAACGATGGGCAACGCTGGATCTGACGAGCCGGATGCTCGCCGCCCACTCGCGCCTGCTGGCGCCACGCGATCGTCGCGAAGTACTGGTCGCGGTACGCGATCTCGCTGATGACTGCGCGGCGCGCTCGGTGGCCGTAGGATGGCGTAAAGCTGCTGTGGCCGCTTACGCGTGGAGCGCCGCCTTGTCGGCGCGAGTCGGCGCGCCTGGCGACAGTTTGCTCCGAGGCCTCCGCCTCCTGCGATTCGGCATGCTGGGGAGGGCACGGTCGCCGGCTCCAATGCCGCCGGCGATTCAGGAGCTTCGCATCTCGGCGGGCCAACACATGCGGCGCGTCCTTCAACACTTTGACGCGGAGTCCTTGCTTGAGCGCGTGCCGCCTCCGTAAACAGGCGAAACGCAATCGGTGTGCGCGGCGGCCTGTCAGACATCGGGGCCGAACGCGACCCTCCCTCCAAGATTGCTCTCCATTACGTTCCAGAGATGACTGCGAGATGACTCGACACTTAGAGCTTGCGGGCGCTGACGGAATGTCTCTGTCTGGAGCGCGCGCTGTTATTGGACTTCTAGCTCTCGCTATACTGGCTGCTCTCGCTCGCCTCCACTTCGGTGTTGACTTCACGGATGAGGCGTATTACGCGGGCTTCCCCTATCGCTTCGCGTTGGGAGATGTGCCGTACGTCTCCGACATCAACATTCATCAGAATGCCGGAGTGATCAGCTTTCCTTTCGTGAAGCTGTATGTATTGCTCGTCGGTAGCAGCTTGGGGCTGATGCTGTTCCTCCGCTACCTGTACGTTGGTATGCGCCTCTGGCTGATGGTGCTCGAATTCCGCTTCGTCCGCCGAGCCGGTTTCAATCTCCCGGCCGCGCTGGCAGCTCTCCTGCCGATCGCATTCGTGCCGTTCTCGATTCCCAGCCTCAGCTACAACACTCAGGGCGGTACGCTCTTCGGAATCGGGCTGCTGCTCCTGCTCGAGTGGCGACGAAATCCCCGAACTCGGGTTGCCGCCGGCGCGATAGTGGCGTGGTACCTGGCTGGGTTCAGCTATCCGCCGATGCTGCTCGCTGCCGCAATCGCGGTGGTGGCACTGATACTCTTGTCGCCGACTTCACCTGCGCGTCGGGACGCGGTGCGCGCTGCGATCGTCGTGACAGTAGTATGCGCACTCATGGCTCTGGCCACGTTGAGCCGGATCGGGATCCAGCCGTTGCTGGATGTTCTGCGCTTCGGCAAGAGTTTCTCCGGCGAAGCCGGTGGAGGACCTCTCGAGCGAGGGCACGCTCTTCTTGGGGGACTGCGGGCAGTGACGCCCCACCCGTACGTTCTAGCAGTGCTCTGGCTGGCGATCGCTGCCGCAGCTGCTCGCAGGAGGTGGCTCGCTCCCTTCATCGTGGCGGCTTACACGCTGGTGGCGATGACGGCGTCCACGCACATCGCCCTCTTGTGGGTCGGACTGGCATCGATTCCCCTCGGTGTGGGAGCGGTCCGCGACAACACACATATCGCGGAGTGTGTCGCGGTGGCGCTCTCACTGCTGATCGGTGCGACGGCAGCCTTCTTCAGTGGGAACGGCGTCGGGAATGGCGTGATCGGGCTGGAGGTCGCCTGTCTGTTCACCGTGCTCTGGAGCGGGCGCATTGCCCTCCGGCAAGTGACATGGCGATCGACTGCCGGCCTGTTCGCGACGGCTTTCGTGAGCCTGATGATGGTGCTCAGAGCGGAGTTCGCCCAGTGGACGGATGTGTATCGCGACGCGTCCGTGTCTCGGCTCACGGCGACCGTTTCCAACGGCCCGTATGCTGGCATGCGGACGACGCCAGAGAAGCTGCGCTACCTCAACGCCATTCAGACAGCCCTCCATTCTTATGCCGATTCGAGCAGGTCGATTCTTTCATTCAATCGTTTTCCAGCCGGTGGCCTGATTCTCCCTTTGCCCCCCGCACTGTCGACCACGTGGGCACCGGACTATCCGCGAGAGGCCGGCCCCGCGTATCGCGGGGCGATTGCGCGGTCGTATCTCTTCGCCCGGCGACCGATTCTCGTGCTCCAGCTGCACAGACTCCTGAACGCCCCCGGTGATGACACCCACTCGCTCTATCCCGAAAATGACCCCCTGATGGTGGTG
>JALYXJ010000015.1 GCA_030947165.1 Gemmatimonadota bacterium | reverse complement strand
GATGTGCCCGTCCGACATCGTCTTCGTGGACGTGTTCTTCGCGCGGTATGGATTGATCCAGGCATGCATCTCGAGGCCGCGCTTGTGTGCCTCGGTCAGTGCGAAGGCGAGCGGATCGTAGAACGGCTCGGGCGCGCGACCCATCTCCCCCGTCAGCACGTCGGACCACGGCTCGATCGACGACTGATACAGCGCGTCAGCCGCGGGACGGACCTGCAGGACGACCGCGTTCATGTGGAGCGCGGCGAGTCGGTCGAGCAGCGCGATCATCTCTGCTTGCTGCTGCTCGGTGCTCAGCCCCGGCCGGGACGGCCAGTCCATGTTGCCGACCGTCGCGACCCAGACCGCACGAAACTCGCGCGGAATCGGCGGCGGCAGCGTGTCCGCCGCCGTGCGCACGACCATCGGTGGCTGGCTGCACGCCGCCGCCGGCACGAGTGCGAACACGGCGAGGACGATCGGCAGTGCGAGGCGATGCAAGGTCATCAGGGACGGCGTGGATGGTGTGGCGTCGGTCACGATGGGAGCAACGAAGAGCGAACGTATTTACTCGACTGCAGTCCTGGAACGCTCAGTACCCAGGACAGAGAACGGGGTTGCCCGACAGCGGATTACGCGAGGAGTGGGTCGTCGAGTCGAGTACCGAGTACTCCACTGAGACAGCACTACCGCCGAATCAGCTTCGGATAACCCCGTCCTCTGTCTTGAGTCCGGCAGCGATCCAGGATTGAGAGTCAGCGACGACTCACATCCTGATGGCCGCCTGACTCAGCACTCGCCGATACACCGTCAGGTATCTCGCCGCGCTGCGCTCCCAGCCGAAGTCGCGCGCCATCGCCTCGCGCATCATCTGCTCCCACGACTCGGCCTCGCGGTACTGGTCCACCGCGCGCATGGCGGCGCGCATGAAGTCCGCTGGCGTGTAGTCGTCGAACAGGAAGCCGGTCACGCCGTCCTCGATCGTGTCGGCCAGACCGCCCGTCCGCCGCGCGACCGGGATGGTGCCATAGCGCTGCGCGCGCATCTGGGTGAGCCCGCACGGCTCGTACAACGACGGCATCAGGCACATGTCCGCGCCGGCGAGCAGCAGATGCTCGAACTCGTCGGTGAAATCGAGCTTCACCGCGATGCGGCTCGGCGCACGCTCCGCCAGCTCGGTGAGCATCGCTTCATAGCGCGCTTCGCCGTGGCCCAGGAACACGTACTGCGCGTCGAAGGCGAAGTAGCCCGGATCGCCGAGAATGAGATCGAGTCCCTTCTGCGCCACGAGGCGGGCTGTGAGCGCGAAGATCGGCGCCTGCCAGCGGCTCAGCCCCGTGGCTCGCTGAAGCGCCACGCGGCATCGCTTCTTGCCCTGGAGATTCTCCGGATTGTAGCGGCGCGGGATGAAGGCGTCGCGCCCCGGATCCCACACGTCCTGATCGATGCCGTTCACGATGCCGACCAGCCGGTCGCGCAGCGCGACGAACACCCCGTCGAGCCCGAATCCGCCCTTCTCCGTGCGGAGCTCGTGCGCGTGGGTCGGGCTCACCGTGATCACGAGATCCGAGAACGTGAGCGCTCCCTTCAACAGGTTGACCCGCCCGTACCACTCGAGCTGGCGGTGGTTGTACAGCGCGCTCGGCAGGCCGATCTCCGGCATCACGGCATCCGGAAAATGTCCCTGATACCCGGCATTGTGCACGGAGAGCACGGCGCGGATCCCGTCGTAGTAGGGATGGCCGATGAACTCCGTCTTGAGGTAGATGCTCGCGAGCGCCGTCTGCCAGTCGTGCGCGTGCACGATGCTCGGTGCCTGCGGCATCAGTCGCGGAAGTGCGACGAGCACCGCACGGGTGAACAGGGCATAGCGCTGCGCGTTGTCCGGATAATCACCGGCGTCGTCGCCATAGAGCCCTGGGCGATCGAAGTATTCCGCGCTCTCCACGAACAGCACGCGTGGCGCACCAGGCAGCGGCGGGACCACGGGCTCCCAGATGCGCGTCGTCTCGGTCCGCGGTCCCACTTCGACCGCGAAGGCGGGGCCGACGGGCTCGAGCTCCACGCGATCGCGGATCACGCCGTAGAGCGGCATGAACATGGTGACCGGAATGCCGGAGGCCGCCTGATGCTTGGCCAGGCTCCCGACCGCTTCGCCCAGTCCGCCTGTGCGGGCGTACGGCGATAGTTCCGGCACGAGATGCACGACCGGCGCTGGGGTGCCATCCGGTCGAGTCAACGGCGCTGATGGCATGCTCACGACCGGGGCGGCCGGCATATCGGGCTTTCGGGCGCGACTGGTGCGACGAGAGCTCACCGGCCCTTCGGTCGCGGGAGAAGCGCCGCCAGGAGATGAGAGTGGCGCCAGAGTAGCGCCATCAGTGGCAATCTGCTCGGCTGGCACAACCGCGCCAGACCGGTCGTTGGGTGCAACGATATCCATTGGGGGCATGACGATTCGAGACATCGTCCGCGTACAAATGCAAAATATCGCCCACAACCTGGCGCTCTGTGTCGGGACTCCCCGACGCGCACCAGGTCAGGAACCCCGCACGCGGCGCACTTGGTTCCAGAACGCGGGCGGCCGAACCTGCAGCGACTCGACGCACGCCCGGGTCGATGGTTGCGCCCCGGCTCTCCGCGGCTCAACATGAGTTCGTGGACGCGGAACCGCGTCGTCCGCCGGCCGCATACAACCAACGCCTACCGTCAGACTGTCACACGCTGAGACATCGCGCAACTGTTTCCTCTCTCCCAACCCACCATGACTTCACGGCGAGACTTCCTCAAGACCAGCGCGGCCCTCGGCGCGGTCGCCCTCGCGACACCGGCCCTGTCACGGGCCGAGACGCTGGCCAATCGCGTGGGTCCCGCCACGCCGGCTCCCATGGATCCGGCCACGAAGGAGCTCCTCATCGAGGCGCTCAGCGCGGCCAAGCTGGGCGGTGCCGAGTTCGCTGACGCCCGCATCGGACGCTACCGTAACAACTTCGTCATCACGCGCGAGCAGCAGATCATCAACGTCGTGGACACCGACACGCTCGGCGTCGGCGTGCGGGTGTTGGTGAACGGTACCTGGGGCTTCGGAGCCTCGCGCGACATGACGAAGAGTGGCGTCGTGGCCGCCACGAAGGAGGCACTGGCGATCGCCAAGGCCAACGCCCTCCCCGCCGCGGATCGCGTGCGGCTGGCGCCGGCCGCGCACACGCCGGACGGGCGATATGTCACGCCGCACACCGTGGACCCCTTCACGGTGCCGATCGAGCAGAAGGCCGATCTGCTGATCAAGTCGAATGCCGAGGCCATGAAGGTGCCAGGCGTGAAGTTCGTGAACAGCAGTATGTTCTTCGTGAAGGAAGAGAAGAACTACGCGAACACGGACGGGACCTTCACCACCCAGACCGTCATCCGCAGCTGGCTGCCCTTCGCGGCCACCGCGGTCAAGCCGGACTTCAGCGACTTCCAGACGCGCACCAACGTCATCCAGCCGGCGGCACGCGGATATGAGTATCTCACCGCCGCCAAGCCGGTCGAGAACGCGCGCAAATGGGGCGAGGAAGCGGCGGAGAAGATCAAGGCCAAGCCGGTGGACGTGGGACGTTACGATCTCGTGCTGCACCCCAGTCATCTCTGGCTCACGGTGCACGAGAGCATCGCGCATCCCACGGAGCTCGATCGTGCGATGGGCTACGAGGCCAACTATGCGGGCACGAGCTTCCTCGCACCGCCGCGCGACAAGCTCGGCAAGTTCCGCTATGGCCCGGCCATGATGAACATCCAGGGCGACCGCTCGCAGGAGGGGGGCTGCGCCACGATCGGGTGGGACGACGATGGCGTCAAGCCGGACGAGTTCCTGATCATCAAGGACGGCATCGTCAACGACTACCAGACGACGCGCGAACAGGCGCCGATGCTCGACTGGTGGTACACGAGCCAGAAGCGCCCCATACGCAGCCACGGCTGCTGCCATTCGGATTCATGGAACGACGTACAGTTCCAGCGCATGCCGAACGTCTCACTGCTTCCCGGCACCAAGGACCTGGTGTGGGACGATTTCATCGCCGCCACCGACAAGGGCATCGCGATCATCGGCGACGGCAGCTTCTCGATCGATCAGCAACGCTACAACGCGCAGTTCGGCGGACAGCTCTTCTATGAGATCAAGGGCGGCAAGATCGTCGGCATGCTCAAGGACGTCGCCTATCAGATGCGCACTCCCGACTTCTGGAACAGCATGGACATGATCGGCGGCAAGCGCGGCTACGAGATGGGCGCCAGCTTCTTCGACGGAAAGGGCCAGCCCGGCCAGGTGAACGCGGTGAGCCACGGTACCGTGCCGAGCCGCTTCCGCAACATCAACGTCATCAACACGGGGAGAAAGGCATGAGCGCCCCGAAGAGTCTGTTCGGAAAGGGAAGCGTCATCTCCTCGAACGACATGCTGTCCCGAACCGAGGCGCAGGCGTTCCTCGAGCGCGTCGTGAAGCTGTCTCGCGCCGACACGATCGGCGCCAACATCAACGGCGGCTACACGGGCAACATTCGCTTCGCCGCCAACCGGATCAGCACCTCGGGCGGCGTGGCCAACTCGCAGCTCGTGGTGCAGAGCGGCTACGGTGCCAAGCACGCCGTCGTCACCACCAGCGACTTCTCCGCCGACGGCATCGAGCGGGCCGTGCGCCAGAGCGAGGCGATCGCCAAGCTCACGCCTGACGACCCGGAGAACATGCCGCTGCTGGCGCCACAGCAATACCAGAACGTGGACGCATACTTCGATTCCACGGCCAACCTCACGCCCGCCGACCGAGCGGCCGCCGCCCATACGGCGATCGATGCCGCGAAGTCGGCGAGCGATCTGGCGGCGGCCGGCTTCATCATCGCCGGCACGAACTACAACGCCATCGCGTCGAATACCGGCCTGTACGCGTACTTCCCCAGCACGAATGCGAACTATCAGCTCACCGTCCGCACGAACGACGGCACCGGCTCCGGCTGGGCCGCCGCCGATCATCCCGACTGGAAGCAGATCGACGTCAGGGCCGTGAGCGACCGCGCCATCCAGAAGGCGCGCGCCTCGCGCAATCCGGTCGCCATCGAGCCGGGCCGCTACACGGTGATCCTCGAGCCGCAGGCGGTCGGTGATCTGGTCCAGCTGCTCGCCTTCGCGCTCAACGCTCGTGCCGCTGACGAAGGGCGCTCGGCCTTCTCCAAGCAGGGCGGCGGCACCAAGATCGGCGAGAAGATCGTGGACGCCAAGGTCACGATCTTCTCCGATCCCGCGGACCCGCAGCTCCTGGGTCAGCCGTGGACTGGTGAGGGACTGCCCCTTGGCCGGGAGGTGTGGATCGAGGACGGCGTGCTGAAGCAGCTCCAGTATTCCCGCTTCTGGGCGCAGAAGAAGAATGCCCGACCCAATGGCGGGCTCGGCGCGGTGAAGATGGCTGGCGGCACGGCCACCACGGAGGAGATGATCGCCTCCACGCCGCGCGGCATTCTCGTCACTAGACTCTGGTACCTCCGGCAGGTCGATCCGCGCACGGTGCTCTACACCGGTCTCACGCGCGACGGCACCTTCCTGATCGAGAACGGCAAGATCACGAAGGCGATCAAGAACCTCCGCTTCAACGAGAGCCCGCTCTTCATGCTCAACAATCTGGAGATGCTCGGCCGCGCCGAGCGGGTCGCCGGCACGGAAGCGGGTGGCAACGTCGTGTTCCCGACGATCAAGGTGCGCGACTTCAACTTCACCTCGCTCTCGGACGCGGTGTAGGCGTGCAATCATCGCGGGGAAGCGGTTAAATTGCACCCTTCCCCGCTCACGCCGCCCCCGTCACATGACCGAGCAGCAGCAACAGTCCGAAGAGCCCGCGATTCCCAACTGCCCCAAGTGTCAGGGGCCCATGTGGGACAATCGTGAGGGCAAGCGCAACCCCAAGGCGCCCGACTTCAAGTGCAAGGACCGCGAGTGCGACGGTGTGATCTGGCCGCCGCGCGGTGCCACACCCACCGCGGCCGTTGCTCCACCCCAGCCGGTCGGCACCGTGGCGCCTGGCATGCCGGCGTGTCCGATCTGCGGCGGCCCGATGTGGGACGACCGCACGTCGAAGCGCAATCCAAGGGCACCAGACTTCAAGTGCAAGAACAAGCCGCGAGAGCGCGGTGGCCCCGGCTGCGAGGGCGTGATCTGGCCGTCTCGCGACGGCTCCCCAAGCCCGTATCCAGCCTCGGCGCCGCAGCGTCAGACCGGCGGCGCTCCCTACGGTGATGCGTCGTCGACGAGCGGATCCCCGCCTTTCAACGACGCGCCCCCTCATGATGACGACGACCTGCCGTTCTAGACATTCGGCTCGTCCGCGTACGTCGCGTCGGGGGTATTCCCACTCACGCTCGGCGCAGGCAGGTCGTATAGTACGAGAGATGCCGGGTGGTTCTCCGGGGCGAGGGCAACCAGGCGTGTTCCCTTCCAAAGGCGCGGCTGTGCCAGGATACAAAGCACTTCCCATCGAATTCAGCGGCCCGGCGGCCGAGCACGTCCGTTACGCCGAAGTGCTCCAGCGCGCCGGGGACCCCGATGAGGCCGTGCGCATGCTCGAGACGACGCTCGATCTGTACGCGCTGACCACCCCCGAGCTGCCCGGCTGGCTGTGTGGACGTCTCGCCGCGCTCTACCGCGCCCTCAAGCGGTACGACGACGAGGTGACGCTGCTGGAGCGCTACCGCGAATCCCAGTCGTCGGAGGAGGCACGCACCCGATTCGATGCGCGCCTCTCCAAGGCGCGCGCGATCGCCGAGCGGAAGCGCCGCACCGACACACGCGCACTCTCCTCGGTGCGGCGAGTGATCAACGGTTACGAGGACGCCGACACGCCGAAAAACGATGCCCCGTTCGCCGATGACGATGCCTTTCCGGCCGTGACGGCGATCGCGGTGCGCGAGGCGCTGGTGGAAGCGGCCCTGAACAGCGCGAGTCCGGGGCCGGCAGGCGACGCCCTGGCCATCATGTGCGCGTATGCGCATCAGCAGGACCATCCGCCGGAGCGACTCGTCGCCGCGCTGAAGGAGATCTGGCGCGGTACACCGCGCCCGGAACGGATCGACGTGCGCCGGTGGGAAACCACCTACCGATCGGCGCTCGGTCGCGTGCTCACCCTCTACTTCGAAGGTCCCTTCGCATGACCTGGCTCGACGACACTGCCAGGTTCACGAAGGTCTTCGATCGCGCCGTCGCGGCGTCTGCCCAGGCGCAGCTCCTCATGGCGGGGTGCGCCGAGACGTCCGCCCGGGCGCGCACCACGCACGCGTCGTCGCGCCGGCTGCTGCTGCTGGCGGTGGAGACGCGCGATGCCTGGGAAGGCGCCAGCAGGGTGTTCGACGTGATGCGCCAGGAGGTCGAGTCGGTCGCCGGTACGATGCGTGCGGCCGGGGTAGGGCGAGATGCCGCGGCCGCGGCCGTCCGAGCGCACGTTCGCTTCGTCCTCTACGACGGCGGACTCGGCGAGCACGCCGCCGAACCGGTGGTCGAGCGCGCGAGTCGGTGGGTGGAGCTGCTCTACAGCGCGGCGTGATCCGCGCCGCGGGTCAGAGCAGGGAGCGTATCCAGCCGCCGTCCACCGGGATCGACGCACCGGTCGTGTAGCTGGCCCGGTCCGACGCGAGAAAGGCCACCATCGCCGCGAACTCCGCCGGGTCTCCGAGCCGGCGCATGGGAATCTGCGCTTCCCATGCCGCCACCTCGCTCTCGGGCGACGTTCCGCGCAGCGCGGCGTTGCGCGCGGCCAGATCGTCCACCCGCTTCGTGCGCGTATACCCCGGCATCACGTTGTTCACCGTGACGCCGAAGGAAGCCACCTCGTTCGCCAGCGTGCGCGCGAAGCCCGTGACGGCCGCGCGCACGCTGTTCGAAAGAATGAGGTTGTCCACGGGTTGCTTCACCGCGATCGACGTGACATTGATGATGCGTCCCCAGCGGCGCGACTTCATGCCGGGCAGCACCGCACGCGTGAGCTCGACGACGCTGTCGAGCGTCTGTCGCACGGCGTCGTGCCACGCCTCCGCCGAGTGACTCTCGAACGGGCCGGCCGGCGGGCCGCCGCCGTTCGTCACGAGGATGTCCACCTTGCCGAACGTACGCATTGCCGTCTCCGCCACGCGCGCCACATCGACTGGACGGCTCACATCGGCAGCGATCGCCTCCACTCGCACGCCGCTCGCACTGCGAATGGCGTCGGCAGTCTCCTGGAGCGCATCCTCTCCGCGCGCGCAGAGCACGAGCTGCACTCCTTCGCGCGCCAGCTCCTCGGCGACCGCCCGTCCAAGCCCACGGCTCGACGCCGCGACGAGCGCAACCTTTCCGGTGAGCCCGAGGTCCACGAGCTAATTCTTCCGATGGAAGTAGCTGTCGGTTCCGTCCAGCCAGTCCTGGCGCGGCGGGCTGAAGACGTCCACGTCCAGCGTATCCTCGAGGGCCAGCGCTTCATGCGGCACGTGCGAGGGGATGTGCAGCACCTCGCCCGCGCGCACGGTGACTTCCTGCGAGCGGTCCGCGCCGATGCGGAAGTGGAGCGCGCCGGAGAGGATGTACGTGAGCTGCTCGTTGTGGTGCGAATGCTGCGGCACCAGCGCGTCCTTCTTGAGGTAGACGTGCGCGAGCATCATGGCGTCGCCGGTGATCAGCTTTCTCGAGATGGCGTCGGTGACGCGCTCCTCGGGCATGTCGGACCAGCGAAAGTGTCGGACGGGGGCGTCGGGCATCTGTGACGGAAGGTCGGGGAAGGAACGAGGCGCGAGGACAAGGTGGTTGGCCGCGCCGCGGCACGCTACCCGGCCAGCGCGTCGTCCGGCGCTTCGCGGCGCCCCGGTCCTTCACGCGCGTCGCGCTCGCCGCGGCGACGAGCCACCTCGAGGCCGGTGATGCACGCGGCCAGCCAGACGACTCCCGCCGCGAGCCCACTCACGATGTCGCTGAAGTACCGCTCGCCGAGATAGAGTCGACCGAAGCAGATCGCGAGCACGAGCGCGAGGGTGGTGCTCACCACGACCACGCCGGCTCGATGTGAGCGAAGGAGCAGAATCGCAAAGTATCCCACCATCCCATAGCCGACGATCGTGCCAAGCGCCTGACCACTCGGCGTCCCCATGACCACCGTCGTCGATCCGAGGGCCACGGAGTGTGGATGCAGGAAGAAGTGCTTCACGGCGAGATCGAGCAGCAGCGCACCCACGACGGCGGCAACCATTCCCAGCAACGGCAGCCACCCGCGCTTCACCAGCATCACCATGGCGAGCGCGAGCCCGGGGACGAGCATCACCTGCCACAGACCCATGCTGCTCACGCCGCCCCAGAATGCGTCAGCCGTGGGAGTGGCTGTCTCGCGCAGCGCGGCGGCCAGGAACAGGTCGAACTCCGGCACTGCCTCCTGGCTGAGCAGCGTCTTCATGATCGCGCTGAAGGTCACGAGCGCGGCGAAGCTGAGACCGAGACCGATCGTGAGGTTGAGCCCCAGATAGTCGCCCGGGGTAAAGCGGTGGAACAGGAACCGGCGCGCGCGCGGCGAGTGACCAGCCAGCCACCGCATCGGCGCCGTCATCAGCATCCGATGCCAGAGCGTGCCTTCGGCACGCCACGCCGCGTCGCTCTCCTCCACGAGCCACCCGCCGGCCACCGCTACCGTGACCAGCAGGGCCATCCCCGCGGCCGTGATCAGCGCCGCTCGCGCCAGCCCGTGGCCAAACCGCGGAGGATGCTGGCCGAAGAAGTATCCCACTCCACAGAACACCGCCGACCAGACCGCCGCGCCGATGAAATTGAAGAAGGTGAAGCGCCGGAGGCTCATCGTGGACAGGCCAGCCATCGGGGAGATGAGCATCCGCGCCACGGGAATGAACCGGCCGGCGATCACGGCGGCCCCGCCATGCCGGTCGAAGAGCCGTCGCGTGCGGGTCAACATCGCCGGGCTCACCTTCTTCGAATGACGCTCGAAGAAGGTGCCGCCGCGACGGCCGAGCACGAAGGCGACCGTGGTCCCAGCCGTCGCGGCGACCGTGGACACCAGGAAGACGATCGCGACCGAGAGCCGGCCATGTGCCGCGAACGCCGCCGCCGTTACGAGGGTGGTGTCGGTGGGAAAGGGGATTGCGATCCCCTCGAAAAAGATGAAGGCGGCGACGATGAAATATCCGTAATCGGCGATCAGTCGTCCGAGATGGTTCATCATGAGGTGCGCGTGGACCGAACAGTGGGGCTGTCGCACCATGCAGGAAGTGCGCTCCGCTGTTGGCCCCGGTGGCCCGACACCGGCTAGCCGGCTCAGTCGTCTCGCCGTAGATATGGACCCTGACACCCGCCCGCCCGCGCCACCGTAGGGAGACGCATGATGCAAGGATCCGCGATTCAGGCGCCCACGCCCGCCCCTCGCCCCGCTATACCCGCCGCGCCGGGCAGCGGACCATACGTCATCACCAAGGGCGAGATCGACCGGGCGATGCAAAACGTGCCGATGACCGCGCAGGAAGTCGCCGTACTGCGGGCACGCCGGTCGGAGCTCTCCACGCAGCTCAACTCGGCCGATGGCCGTCGCCGCGAGCTCCAGAAGCAGTTGGTGAACGCGAGCGGGCAACAGGATCGGGCCGGTCTCGAGCAGCGCATCGGGGTGCTCGACGCGCGCATCTCAGGACTGGAGAACGACCTCGGGGACGTGGGACGGCAGCTCTCCTCCGCTCCGGCAGCCCTGGCGACCAACCGGCCCAACACGTTCGAGATCGGACCGACGGGCCGCTCCAGGTTGGCGCAGAACATGGTGCCGATCTCGATCGTCTTCACCCTCTTCGTGCTGGCGCCGCTCGCCCTCTCCATCTCGCGCGGCATCTGGAAGCGCGGGTCGCTGCCGCGCCAGAGCTCCTCGCCCGCTGATGCGCAGCGTCTGGAGCGCATGGAGCAGGCGATGGAGGCCATCGCCATCGAGATCGAGCGCGTCTCCGAGGGCCAGCGCTTCGTGACCCGACTGCTCTCCGAGCAGCGGGTCGGCGTGCCGTTGGCGACGGGACAACCAGGGAAGGATGCGGCCCGCATTCCGGCCAAGCAGACGACCCCCGTGTAGCGCGGTGACCAACGCGCTGGCGCGCGTCAGCGCTACGCCTTCCAGCTGAGGTCGGAGAGCTCCGCGGCCGAGAGCTGCATCCACTCGTCCGGGTAGCCTCGCACGCGCCGGACGGCGCCATCGCTGGAGAAGATGAGAGAGCGGCCTTTCCGGCGGTCATACTCCGAGAACGCCTGCTCGTGGACCCGCCAACTCACGCCATCGCCGTCCACGAACGTCCGCACCGCCTGGCTGGCGTCGCGTGCAGGAACGTCGTACTTGTGTGGTGGATGTTCAGTCATGGCGCATGACGACGGGAATCCGATGAGGACGCGCTCAGCTGACCTCCGATGTGCACACGGGAAGCTACCACCTCGCGGCCCATGGGAAAGGGGCTGATCTTGCGAGCTCCGCGACGACCGCCAGGTCCTGGACCGAGCCCTCCACCGCGATGTCTTCGTTCTTTGACCATTACTCCACCATAGCGGCATCGTACGCGAGCTACCGGCCACGCTATCCCGACGCGCTGTTCGCGTGGCTGGCCGGCCTCGTCCCCGATCGGGAGCGCGCCTGGGATTGCGGCACCGGCACGGGGCAGGCCGCGGAGGTGTTGGCCAAGCATTTTGGCGAGGTTGTCGCCACCGATCCGAGCGTGGCGCAGCTACGCAATGCGCCTCGGGTGAATCGCGTGGCGTATGTCGCCATGACCGCCGAGCAGGTGGCGCTGGGAAGCCACGCGGTGGCCCTCGTGACAGTCGCGCAGGCGCTGCACTGGTTCAGGCGGGAGGCCTTCTATCGCGAGGTCGACCGCGTGCTGCGTCCCGGCGGCGTGCTCGCAGTGTGGACCTACGCGCGCGCGGTCATCGACCCTGACGTCGATGCGATCCTCGGCCGTTTCCACACCGAAACCGTCGGTCCGTATTGGCCCGCCGAGAGATCCCTGGTCGACTCGGCCTACGCGGGCATCGAGCTTCCGTACCCGGAGCTCTCGCACCCCGGCTTCGCGATGGACGCCGAGTGGGACCTCCCGCAGCTCGGGGGCTATCTCACCACCTGGTCGGCGGTCAGTCGCTACCGTGCCGAGCGAGGGGAGGATCCGGTTCCACCCATCCTGCAGGCCCTGGCCGAGGCCTGGGGAAACCCTGCTGAGAGACGCCGGATTTGCTGGCTCCTCACGCTGCGCGTCGCCCGACGCCGTGATTGAATCAGTGGTGTCTCATTCCTGCTCGATGAGAGCGGTGCATGCGGGCAAAATGGGCCAAAATGCGCGACCAGAACCAATTCAAATCTTTCTCTCGCGAAGTGTGTACGGCAGAATGCGATTTTTCGTGCAGAATGCCCGGTCCGGATGTGAATATTCAAAGAGAACAATCGACCGAAAGCATCGGACGCCCTGACCGATCCGATGGGTGCGAGGGTAGATATGGGGTCAAGCTGACCGGGATGGTGACGCAAATCACGTGGCCTTGGCGTTGCCTTACGCGTCGCCTTTGCGGCAGTCCCTTCAGCTGAGCTCGCGGTCGCCGCCGGCCTCGACGCCCACAAGGGATCCCCTCAACGCGACCTCCCCCATGCGCCTTCGCCCGCTGGCACTAACTCTTTCAGGCGTGCTCGTCGCGTCCAGCGCGTGCTCCGACGCGACCGCTCCCTCGAGTCTGACCGCACCTCGTGGCGCTACAGCCTATGAGGGCACGCAATCGGGCTATGAGGGCACGCAATCGGGCCAGAACGATGACGGGTGGCGCGGGCAGACCTCCTTCCAGGTCACGATCGATCCCCACGCCAGGAACGAGCTCCACTTCGGGTCGTACACTTTGTCGCTGCCGGCCAACTCGGTATGCCGGTTCGCCGACTCGGGCTACGGGATCGACGCCTTCGACGACTCCTGCGCGGTGGAGTCTGGCCCCATCACCATCCGGGCGAAGCTGAGTGTCGACACCGACGGACGTCAACGCATCGACCTGCAGCCGCGGATGCGTTTCACTCCGAACAAGTCAGTCGTCCTGTCAAAGTACGTCGGGCAGGCCGCGTTGCTCTCGGCCGACAGCTGGCGGATCCTGTTCTGTCCCGCCGCCGCCGATCTGCAGGGATGTGTGGATGAGTCGCTGCTCGACGAGTCGCTCACTACGCGGATCGACTTCGAACGGGGACTCATCTATCGCCGCATCAAGCACTTCAGCGGCTATCTGGCTGCGGAATCGTGAGCCGCGGCAGATCGCGGGGATGCGGCGGCCGCATCCGTTGAGGTAGCAGGGTCCGGGAGCGCGCGTTCGCGAGCGCTGCGCCTCCCGCATTCACATTCTTCGCGTCACGCAGTTCATCTTCGTGGCTTCTCCCGACGGTTCCCTCGCCCGCGTGCCGCATCTCCGCCTCGTCGACGCCGAGGGGGAGGACCCATCGGCGCGTTCGCTCATCGACGAAGGGCGTACCCTGGACAAGCTCGGCCAGCGCGCCGAGGCCCGGGTGCTCTACGAGCGCGCCCTGCGGAGCCTGGAGACCTCCTCGGCCTCCATGGCGTCCATGCTGCTCCGATGGATCGCGCGGACGTACGAGGTGGACGCCGACTACCCCGCCGCGGCCGACTGTGCCGAAGCCGCCGTCGCGGCTGCCGAGCTGGGCGACGATCGCAACGCCCTCGGGCACGCCCTCAACGTCCTCGCTGCCGCCCGGTGGCGTGAGGGCAACCTCGATCTCGCGGAGCGGATCTTTCACGAGGCGATCGATCGCGGCACGAGCAGCACGGATCCGCGCCTTCATGTCGACGTCACGACGAATCTGGGATCGCTCGCGAAGATCCGGGGCGATTTCCGCGAGGCCCTTCGCTACTACCAGGACGCGCTCGCGCACGGTCGTCGCCATTCACTGCTCGACAACATCGTCGGCACGCTGAGCAACCTCGGTGTGGCGAACATGGAGCTTGGCCGGTTCGACGCGGCGGAGGAGTCGTTCACCGAAGCGCTCACGATCGCCAACGCGCTCGGGGGACTGTCGGTGCGCATCGAGCTCGAGGTGAACTTCGCCGTGCTCGAGGTCGAGCGGCGCGACTACGCCGAGGCCAAGCGTCGCTGCGACAGCGCCATGGAACTGGCTGTGCACCTTGGCGATCGGCGCGCCAATGGCGAGGCGGCAAAGGTGTACGGCATCATCGCCCGCGAGACGGGCGATCTGGTGGCGGCAGAAACGCACCTGCAGCATGCGCGCACCATCGGAGCGGACGGGCGCGATCTCACGCTCGAGGGCGACGCGAGCCGCGAGCTCGCGGAGCTATACGGACGACTGGGTCGCAACCGTGAGACGCTGCAGGCGCTGAACCGCGCCCATGTCTGCTTCACACTCCTGCGCGCGCGCCACGAGCTCGCCGACGTGGGGCGCCGGATGGCGCGCCTGGAGGGCGACTTCCTCGACGTCGTCCGCAAGTGGGGCGAGTCGATCGAGTCCAAGGACGTTCACACGCAGGGTCACTGCGAGCGCGTGGCCGATCTCGCTGGTGCCCTGGCCGCCAAGGCGGGGCTCGACGAAGCGTCCCTCTTCTGGTTCCGCATCGGCGCCCTGCTGCACGATGTGGGCAAGCTGATCGTGCCCGCCGATGTGCTCAACAAGCTCGGACGGCTCGCGGAGGAGGAGTGGGCGCTGATGCGCCGCCATCCCGAGGCGGGGGTGGAGATGCTCGCCGACGTCGAGTTTCCGTGGGATGTCACGCCGATGGTCCGCAGCCATCACGAGCGGTGGGACGGATACGGCTACCCCGACGGCCTCGCGGGAGAGGGCATTCCTCTGCCGGCGCGCATTCTCTGCATCGCCGATGTCTACGACGCGCTGACGACGGAGCGGAGCTACAAGCGCGCCTTCTCGCACCTCGAGGCCATGGAGATCATGCGCCGCGAGGTGGGCAAGCAGTTCGATCCGCAGCTGTTCAGCAAGTTCGAGGAGCTCGTGCGCCGTGGCGCGGTCAGCGCATCGGCGGCCGCGCAGCGCGCGCTTCCCGCGAGAAAGGCGGGATCGACCAGCGCCGAGCTCACGTCCGAGGAGGACGACCTCACCGGGGCGCTCGTCCGACGTGCGTTCGTGAACGTCACCGCGGCGGTGCTCGCGGAGCGGCGGCGCACGGGTGCGCAGATCTCGCTGCTGGTGGTGGACGTGGACCAGTTCAAGTCGGTGAACGACGCCTTCGGGCACCTCGCCGGCGACGACGCCCTCCGGCTGGTGGTCGGGGTGATCCGCGACCAGTTGCGGCCGGGTCAGTATGTCGGGCGCTACGCCGGCGACGAGTTCGTGGTGCTGCTGCCGGGCCTCGATGCGCAGGCGGCGCGCGTGGTGGCCGAGCAGGTGCGGCGCACCACAGGCGCGCTGCCGATCCCGCTACGAGAGGTGCCTGGGCAGGCGATGAACGTCACGCTGTCCATCGGCGTGGCTACGGCGCCCGTGCACGGCGAAACCTTCGAGGCGCTGTTCACCTCCGGCGACCGCGCCCTGTTCGAGGCCAAGCGCGAAGGCCGTGACAAGGTCGTGGTGGCGAGCGCCGCGAACGAGGGGACGCCGCAGCTGGTGTTCAGTCGGTTCGTGGGGCGCGTGCCGGAGCTGCGGGCGCTGGTGAGCGCGCTCGACGAGACCGTCCGTGGCACGCCGCAGGTGCGTCTCGTGTTCGGAGAGGCGGGAGTAGGCAAATCCACCCTCGTGCGTCAGCTCCTCCCCGAGGTGCGACTGCGCGGGGCCACGATGGTGACGGCTCGCGCGCTGGAGAGCGAAAGCCGGCCTCCGTTCGGACCGTGGGCGGAGCTGGTGCTCGGGCTGCACGAGCTCGGGTTGGCACCGGCCCGGCCGTGGCCACTGCTCGAGCGGCTGGTGCCGGCGCTGCGAGGGGGCGCGGAGGCGGAGGCCCTGCCGCCGCTCGACCCGAGTCATGGGCACCAGCTGCTCCAGGAGCTCGTGAGCTTCCTGCGCGCCACGAGCGAGACGCGACCGCTCACGCTGGTGCTCGAGGACATGCACTGGGCTGACGCCGCGAGCTGGGATGCGCTCGAGTATCTCCTCGCGCAGCTGTCCACGGAGCGGATCTGCATCGCGCTCACGCTGCGCAGCGAGGAGGCGACCTACGGCACCGTCCGCGAACGCCGCCAGCGCCTCTCGCGCGACGAGCGCGTCCGCGAGCTCCGTCTCGAGCGGCTCACGTCACTGGATGTGCGCGAATGGCTGCAAGGCGCGCTGCACCGCTCCGAGCTCGGCGACGACCTGCTGGACTTCGTGCTGCGCCATACGGAAGGGAATCCATTCCTGGTGATGCAGTTGTTGCGCACGATGGCGGAGGAAGGAGTCTTCACCTACAGCGGCAACGCGTGGGGCTGGACCATTCCCACCGCACTCGTCTTGCCGGCCGGCATGTCGGATCTGGTCGGCCGGCGCCTTGCCCGTCTGCCGCACGACGCGCTGCGCATCCTCGTGACGGCGGCGGCGATCGGTCGAACCTTCCGGCTGCCGCTCCTTGCCGACGCGGCCGGCGTGCCCATGGACGCGGTGCTCGACGCGGTGGACAGCGGGCTGGCCACGGCCGTGCTGGAGCCGGTCCGCGACGAGGACGACGACAGCTACCAATTCGCGCACGCCCTGCTCGTGGAGGCCGTGATGCATACCGTGAGTCCGGCGCGGCAGAAGCTGACGCACCGCCGGATCGCCGAGCTGCTGGCCGTGCGCACGCCGGAGGCCGTGGATCGGGTGGCCGCGCACTACGCGCGCAGCGGCGATGCGATGCAGGCGTACACCTGGTGCCGGAGCGCCGCGGTGCGGGCGATCTCGCTCTATGCCCTGGACGAGGCGACCGAATTCCTCAAGCTCGCGCTCGCGCACGCGTCCGCGAACGACCAGCGCATCGCGGCGCAGGACGAGCTCTCGCGCGTGTGCGAGCTGGCGGGCCAATGGGCGGAGGTGGAGCGGTGGTGCGACGAGATGCTCGGGAACTCGGCACTGGGCTCTCACCCGTCGCGCGCTCTCCCGATCCAACAGCGACGCCTGCGGGCGCGCGTGCGCTTGGGACAGTCCGCGCGCGACACCGAGGCGGAGTGCCGCAATCTGCTGGCGATCGCCGAGCGCGTGGGCAGCTGCATGGACGTCGTGCAGATTCGGTCCCTGCTCGTCCAGACGCTCTCGCGCATGGGCAGGACCGACAGCGCGATCCGGATCGCCGAAGAGTCGGTCGCGCTCGCCGATGGGAGCGGCGACGAGCGCCTCGTGGGCGACGCGATGCTTCGACTCGCGGTCACCCTGAGCAGCGTACGGCCATCCGAAGCGGTCGAGCTGCTGCTCCGCCTCATCGGACGCGCGCGGAGTGGACACGACCGCGTGATGGAAGCGCGGGCGTTCCTGTCGCTGGGCGTGGCGCGCAACTACTCGCGAAATCACCGCGCGAGCGCGGAAGCATTTCGTACGTCGCTGGAGATCGCGCGCGACGCGCAGGCGCTCGATGTGGCGGCCACCGCCTCCATGAACCTCGGCGTCCTGGAGATGCGTCGCGGCGACTTCGTGGCGGCCTACGATGCGTGCAAGGACGCTCTCCGCCTCTACACCACGCTGCGCAACAACGTCAACCGCCTGATGGCGCTGTACAACCTGGCCAGCCTGGAGCGGGAGCGCGGCGACGCCGAGGCGGCACTGGCGATCTACCTCGAGAGCTCGGCGCTCGCGGAGCAGGTCGGCTCGACGGATCTGGCGATCGCGTCGCACGCCGGCGCTGGGCTGGCCGCCCTCCGCCTGGAC